>JANPJI010000094.1:0-4240 GCA_031425425.1 Rubricoccaceae bacterium | reverse complement strand
GACATCGCGCACGCCTGGGGCGGCGAGTTCGTCCCCAACCCGACCTACCGCCTCAGCCGCGTGATCACGGTCCACGCGCTCGGCGGCTGCCCGATGGCGGCCTCGCCCGAGCACGGCGTCGTGGACCCGCACGGCGAGGTGTTCGGCTACCCCGGCCTCTACGTCGCCGACGGGTCCGTGATGCCGGGGCCGGTCGGCCCGAACCCGGCTCTGACCATCGCGGCGCTCGCGGACCGGACTGTCGACCACATCCTCGCCCAGAGGCCCTGACCGTATGGACGACCTCCCCACGAACGGTCTGCGCGAGCGCGTCGTCCCCTTCACGGCGCGCGACGGCTTCGGCTGCACCCTCATCAACGTGAAAGGGCCGACCGAGCCGACGAAGGGGCCGGTCCTGCTCGTGCACGGGGCCGGCGTACGGGCCGACATCTTCCGCGCCCCCGTCGCGGAGAACCTCGTCACGTACCTCGCCCGGCGCGGGTGGGACGTCTGGCTGGAGAACTGGCGGGCGAGCATCGACCTGCCGCCCAACGAGTGGACGCTCGACCAGGCCGCGCGCCACGACCACCCCGCCGCCGTCGAGACGGTCGTGGCCGAGACGGGGGCCGAGACGGTCCAGGCCGTGATCCACTGCCAGGGCTCGACGAGCTTCATGCTGTCGGCCGTCGCCGGCCTGGTGCCGCAGGTGCGCACGGTCGTGAGCAACGCCGTGTCGCTGCACCCCGTCGTGCCCGCGTGGAGCCTGTTCAAGCTCAACACCGTCGTGCCCACCGTGGGGCGGCTGACGCCGTTCCTCAACCCCCAGTGGGATCGCCACGCGCCGACGTGGATCGGGCGGATGCTCTACCGCTTCGCGGACCTCACGCACCGGGAGTGCGACAACGCCGTCTGCAAGCAGGTCAGCTTTTACTACGGGGCCGGCTTCCCGGCTCTCTGGCGCCACGAGAACCTCGACGACGCGACGCACGAGTGGCTGCGCGGCGAGTTCGCACACGTCCCGCTCTCGTTCTACCGCCAGATCGCCCGCGGCGCGCGCGCCGGCCGCCTCCTCCCCACCGAGCCGGGACCGGACCTGCCGGAGGACATCGCCGTCCGCCCACCGCAGACGGACGCCCGGTTCGCCTTTTTCGCGGGCGAGGAGAACCAGTGCTTTCTCCCCGAGAGCCAGGTCCGCACCCACGCCTTCTTCGAGGCGCACGCGCCCGGCCGCCACGCCCTCCACCTCCTCCCCGGCTACAGCCACCTCGACGTGTTCATGGGCCACCGCGCCGCCCACGACGTCTTCCCCCTGATCGAGGCCGAACTCGACCGCCCCGACTGACCCCACGCTCCATGCCCGATCCCGACCCGAACGCCCGCCCCGGTGTCACCTTCCGCGAGACCATGAGCGGCCCCTTCGCCCTCGGCGAGGTGGACCCCGAGCGGGGGCGCGCCACCGGCGCGCGCGGAAGCGACACCCTCGCCCTGCACGCCACCATCCACATCCCGGACGTCGCCCGGTTCGAGGCCGACCCCGAGCACGCCGGCACCATTGAAGGCGAGGTCGTCTTCGAGCCGCTCGGCGGGCCGTTTCCCGCACGCGGCGGGCGCTTCAACCTGTTCAGCCCCGCCGACGAGCCCCGCCTGAAGCGCATGATCTACGAGGTCGGCTTCGAGCACGGCGGCCAGCCGTACTACCTCGCCGGGCACAAGGACGTCCGGGACGACCCCGGCTTCGACGCCTGGACCGACACGACCACGCTCTACACCCGCCTCCACCGCGGCACCGATGCGGGCGGAGCCGTCGTCGGGGCCGGTGTGCTGAGCCTCGGCGCGGACGACCTCACCCGGCTCGTCTCGACCGTCCGCGCCACCGGCACCGAGTCGGTTGGCGAGGGTGCCGGGGCGATCGCGGCGTTCGGGAGGTTCTTCCTGGGCGCGCTCTGGGAACGGTATGCCGCCTTCGCCCCCGACCATGCCTGACGTCCCGCCCCGCGAACCGGCCCGGGACCTCCGGCCCGCGCACTACCAGCCGGAGTGCCCCGCTCCGCCGCCGGAGCCGAATCCGGAGCACCTCGGGTTCGCGCCGTTCCAGCCCATGGTGCAGTGGTTCTCGCCCGGCGAGCTCATCCGCGCGGCGGTGAAGGCCGTCCTGTCGTCACTCTTCGGGGCCTACGCCGACAACCGAGAGCTCCAGGCCATCCGCACCGAGATCGCCCCGGTGTCGTACGCCGACCGCGACGAGCTCTGGGTCGACTACGTGGCCGACCTCGGCGACGGGTGGAACTCGACCTACGCCGTCGCCCGTCTCCTCGCCACGCCGACGCTCACGCTCGACGACGACGGCACCCCGGTCGAGACCCGGCGCGGCGACCTCCTCATCATGGGGGGCGACCAGGTGTACCCCACCGCCACCCGGCAGGCCTACAACGACCGCCTCGTCGGCCCCTACCGCTCGGCCCTGCCGTGTGTGCAGCCCGCCTCCGAGGCGCCCCACCTGTACGCCCTGCCGGGCAACCACGACTGGTACGACGGCCTGACCAGCTTCACCCGGCTGTTCTGCCTCAACCGCTGGATCGGCGGCTGGAAGACCAGCCAGACGCGCAGCTACTTCGCCCTCGAGTTGCCCCACGGGTGGTGGCTGTGGGGCATCGACGTCCAGCTGGACTCCGACGTGGACCTCCCGCAGGTCGACTACTTCCGCTCGGTCGCCGCCGACATGCCCGCGGGATCCAAGGTCATCCTGTGCGTGGCCGAGCCCGCATGGGTGTACTCGGGGATGCGCGGGCTCGAGGCCTACGAGAGCTTCGCCTTCTTCGAGCGCGAGACCATCTACCGGTACGGCCACCAGCACGTGGTCGGCATCGGGAGCGACCTGCACGCCTACGCGCGCTACGCGAGCGCCGACGGGCGCCAGCGCTTCGTCTCCGGCGGGGGCGGGGCGTACCTCTACCCGACCCACCAGCTGCCCGTGCGGCTCCACCTCCCGGCGCAGCCGCACTACGAGGAGAACACGGCCCCGAAGTTCGAGGAGTTCGCCCTCGGCGGGGTGAACGTGGACCCGGTTCCGTCCCTGGCCCCGGCCTCGACGTCTCACAAGCGCCCGCAGTCGGCCACGCTGAAGGCCGCCAGTTCGAAGGGGACGCTCCGGGACCGCGCCCTCCCGAAGGAGGCGAAGGAGGCCGTGTTTCCGCGCCGCCAGCAGTCGACGCGGCTGGCCCGGCTGAGCGTGCTCTTTCCGTTCTACAACCCGAGTTTCGCCATCTTCATCGGCTCGTTCTACCTGTTCCTGACCTGGCTCGTCCAGAGCGGCAGCAAGATCCGACCGCCCTCGTTCCTGCAGGTGCTGGCCGCGATTGGCCTGGACCCTTCCGCCCGGACGGTCGCGGCGGCGCTGTCGGGCTTCTGGAACGACCTCGCCCACGCGCCCCTCTCCATGCTCACAGTGCTGATGCTGGTCCTGGGCCTGGTCGGGTTTGCGGATGCCCGGGGCCGGGCGAAGTGGGGGCTCGGCATCGTCCACGCGTTCTTCCACGTCGTGACGATGATTGCGCTGACCGGCGTGTTCGCCTCGCTCAACCTCAACGTCCTCGGCCTGGCAGAAGACTCTGTGGTGCAGGTTCTCCTGTTCACCACCGAGATGGTCGTCGTGGGCGGGTTCGTGGGCGGGATCGTCTTCGGGATGTACCTCTACCTCACCCACCTGCTGCTGCCCGGCGTCCACACCAACGAGGTGCTGCTGTGCCAGAGCCGCGACGACTTCAAGCACGTCCTCCGGCTGCACATCGCCCGCGACGGCGTGCTGACGCTGTTCCCGATCGGCATGCAGCACGTCCCTCAGTCCTGGACGTACCGGCCGGACGCGCGGCCCGGCGAGGCCTGGTTCGAGCCTTCGGACGGACCCATTTCGGGGCGGGCGGAACTGATCGAGCCTCCGATCCGGTTGCTGCCCGAGCCGAACGAGGCGGGCTGGACCACGCACCGCGACGCTCACTCCTTCAGTCCGTCCGTCCAGGAAACCGCGCAGTAAGGACGGTCGCCCGGGGACCTCAACGCGCCTCGGCCGGATGCTCGCGCCGGCCGACGTGGCGTTTCGCAAACGCGTTACTTCAGGACAAGCCGAAACGCGAGCGCCCCGACGCCGACCTGCATCGCACCGAGCCCGACGAGCGACAGACGGTCGAACCGCCGCGCCTCGGCGCGGAGCGTGTCGGACCCACGCTCGGCGCTGCCGGGGTCGCGGTAGCGGTCGTCGAGGCGG
>JANPJI010000093.1:0-3867 GCA_031425425.1 Rubricoccaceae bacterium | reverse complement strand
GTGGGCGAACAGGTCCAGCAGGCGCGTCCGCTCGCCCGTCGGGACCCCGTTGAAGCGGACCTCCGCCACGGTCGGCGTGAGGTGCCGCGTCCGGCGGTACACGCGCCAGGCGACGTCCTTGAGGCCACCGGTGCGGAAGGCAGTGCCGATAGAGGAGAGGCGCATCAGGGGTGTGCGGATGGGCGGAGCCCGACCGCCTCGCGGACGCGCTCCATGACCGACTCGGCGCGGGCGTGCGCCGCCGTGGCTCCCGATTCTAGGGCGTCGCGAACGGTCGCCGGGCGCTCGGCGAGGGCGCGGCGGCGCTCGCGTGCCTCGGCGAAGTGGTCGGTGATGAGGGCTGCGAGGGCTGTCTTGGCGTGGCCGTAGCCGTAGCCGCCGGCCCGGTACGCCGCCGCGATCTCGTCGCGCTGCGCTTCCGAGGCGAAGAGGCGGATGAGCGCGAACACCGAGTCCGCGTCGGGGTCTTTGGGCGCTTCGAGCGGCGTCGAGTCCGTGACGATGGCGGCGACGGCCTTCTTGAGCGCCTTTCCCTCGTCGAACAGGCCGATGGTGTTGCCATAGCTCTTCGACATTTTGCGCCCGTCCGTGCCGGGCACGACGGCCACGTCGTCCAGAATCATCGCCTCGGGGATCGGGAAGAGGTCGCCGTAGGTGAGGTTGAAGCGAGCGGCGAGGTCGCGGGAGATCTCGACGTTCTGCTTCTGGTCCGCCCCGACCGGCACGACGAGCGGCGCGTCGGGGTCCGCGTAGACGAGGATGTCGGCCGCCTGGAGGATGGGGTACGTGAAGAGGCCGGCGTTGGCCGAGAGGCCCTGCTGGACCTTGTCCTTGAACGCGAGGCCCTTCTCGAGCTGGCTCACGGGCGTCAGGCACAGCAGGATCCACGCGAACTCGGTCGTCTGCGGGACGCGGCTCTGGACGAAGAGGTGGGCCTTGTCGGGGTCGAACCCCAGTGCGAGGTAGTCCAGCGCGACGTTGAACGTGTGCCGGCGCAGCGCCTCAGGGTCGCGGACGCTCGTGAGGGCGTGGTAGTCCACGATGAAGTAGTACGCCTCGGCGCGGCGCGCGTCGTCGTCGGCCAGCGCGATGTGCTGGCGGAGCGCGCCGAAGTAGTTGCCGAGGTGGAGCGTACCGGTCGGCTGCACGCCCGAGACGACAACGGGAAGGGGGAGAGGCACGGCAGTGGGCAGTAGGCAAGGGCAGAAAAGGCGAACGGGCGACGCGCAGGCAGCCGGCCAGGGACTCTGCCACAGGTTCGGGTTCACCCGATGGCCGTTACCTACTGGCCACTGGCCCTGCTAGCCGCGCCGGAGGCCCGACGTGAGGTCCCGGAGGACGTCGAGGCGACGATCTGAAGCGGCGGCGTTGTGCCCCAGGATGGCCCGCGTGCGCTCCTGGTGGTGCACCGCGTCGACCTCGCCGCGGAGGGCGCTCCCGAAGGCGCGTTCGTGGTCGGCGAGCGCGAGCAGGCGCTCGGCGTCGGTCGCGCCGAGGTCGGTCGGCGAGAGGCCCACCCCGCTCGGCGGCGTCACGCCGTAGCTCAGCAGCGTCTCGGAGATCTTGCTGACCTCCGTGCGCAGCAGCGGCATGAGCGCCTCGATGCGGTCGCGGGGCGCGCCCGCGGCGAGGGTGCCGAGGGCACCGCGGTATGCCTCGAACAGGCCGAGGTGCTGGTCGGCGACGGGCAGCAGCCGCTCGGCGCTCTGGGCGCGCGTCGCGTAGTGGCCGGCGCCGCCTTTGTTGAGGATCGGTCGGAGAGCGGAGAACATGTGGATGGGGGATGGGGGATGAGGGATGCCGGGTGAACCCGGACCTGGGCAGAAGGGGTGCAGATCAGGTCTGCGCATCCCCCAATCCCGCATCCCGAATCCCGGCTACAGAAGGTCGCTCGTGGCCGAGCGCATGGCGGAGAACAGGGCGGCGGCCTTGGCGTGCGTTTCGGCGTACTCCGCAGCGGGGTTCGAGTCGGCGACGATGCCTGCGCCGGCCTGGACGTACGCCACCTGGTCGCCGTCGGGCGCATCCTTGACGACCATCGTGCGGATGGCGATGCACGTGTCGAGCGCGCCGTCGAAGCCGGCGTAGCCGACGGCCCCCGCGTAGGCGCCGCGGCGGATCGGCTCCAGCTCGTCGATGAGCTCCATCGCGCGCACCTTGGGCGCGCCCGAGACGGTCCCGGCGGGGAAGCACGCCGCGAGCACGTCCGTCGCGGCGCGGCCCTCGACGTCGCCCGAGACGGACGACACGAGGTGCATCACGTGGCTGAACCGCTCGACCTCGGCGTAGCGGTCCACGCGGACCGAGCCGGCTCGGCTCACGCGGCCGACGTCGTTCCGCCCGAGGTCGACGAGCATGAGGTGCTCGGCGCGCTCCTTGGGGTCGGCGAGCAGCTCCGCTTCGAGCGCGGCGTCCTCGGCCGCGGTCGCGCCGCGGCGGCGCGTGCCGGCGATGGGCAGCACGGTCGCGCGGCGCTCGGGCGCGGCCCCGTTCGCGGCGGGGTTCGGGCGCGGGTCCACGCGCGTGAGGACTTCGGGGCTGGAGCCGACGAGCGTGAAGTCGCCCTCGGGCACGTCAAGCCCGTCGACGTCGAGGTAGAACAGGTACGGGCTCGGGTTGACCTGCCGGAGCGCGCGGTAGAGGTTGAACCGGTCGCCGGCGAACGGCATCGCGAAGCGCTGCGAGAGGACCACCTGGAACACGTCGCCGTCCACGATGTGCGTCTTGGCCGCCCGCACGCCCGCCTCGAACTGGTCCTGGGGGACGCTCGGCGCGGGCTCGTCGGCCAGCAGCCGCACGACGTCACCGGGCTCGACGACGCTCCCGAAGATCTCGTCTTCGAGGTCCGCGATGCGCTCCATCGCGTCCACGTACGCTGCGTCGAGGTCGGTCTCGTCGTCCACGAACGCGGTCGCGATGAGCACGAGCTGGTGGCGGACGTGGTCGAACGCGACGAGCGTGTCGTAGAAGCCCCACACGCCGTCGGGCAGCCCGAGCAGGTCCGGCGGGCCGGGCGGGAGCGTCTCGACCTGGCGCACGGCGTCGTAGGCCGCGTAGCCGACGGCCCCGGACGTCAGGCGTGGCAGGCCGGGTACGCGGGCCTGCTCGACGCGCGCGAGCACGCGCCCGAGCGCCTCGAACACGGACCCGCGCTCGACGTCGACCTCGTGCGGCGCGCCGTCGCCGTAGACGGCCCCGCCGGGGCGGTGCAGCAGGATCCGCTCGCCGCGGCTCTCCAGCACGAGGTACGGGTTCTTGCCGAGGAACGAGTACCGCCCGAGGCGCTCGCCGCCCTCGACGCTCTCCAGCAGGAACCCGAACGAGCCCGGCTCGCGCATGGCGAGGAAGGCCGCGACGGGCGTCGTGAGGTCCGCCGAGCGCCGCACGAAGACGGGCACGGCGAGCCGCCGCCCGTCCTCTGGGCGCTGCTCACGGGCGATGGCGGAGAACTGGTCGAAGGTCAACGAAGGTCGGGTTTGACGTCTGGTGGAAGCGGACGGGCGTCGCGCCGTAAACGTAAAAAGCCCCCCGCTCGGCGTGAACGGTGGGGCTCTGTCGGTGCCGCTGGAAGCTAGGCCACAGGCCTGCGCGGACCGCCCACCGGCGCGGAGGCATGCCAGTGCGGCCAGGAGCAGACAGGGGCGAGCGAGGTCGTCATGGCATGAAGGTACGCGCGCGGCGCACGCCGCGGCAACCTCGCCTCGGCGCGCGCCGGGCTCACGAGCGGCGCGGCGCGGCAGCGCGCGTATCGGCGGCCGTCGGCTCGTCGGCCGCGGGGGCGTCGGCGAGGCGGGCCACCGTTCCAAGGTCGATCCCGAGGACGGCGGCGAGGCGCGCGTCGTAACCGTACGTGTCGGCGTAGAGGCG
>JANPJI010000092.1:0-2195 GCA_031425425.1 Rubricoccaceae bacterium | reverse complement strand
GCCCGGCCGGCGACAAGTGGGAGAGGCTCCCACGTCACCGGCTGGGCGAGCGCGACAGGGCTGAAGACGGTGAGGAAGCCGAGGACAGCCGCACGGGCGAGGGTAAAGCCCCCCGCTCGTACGACTCGGAACGCACTCGCGGATTGGTCGGTCATCGAGCGACAGTCGGGCGAGCCGCTCGTACGACCGTGCCGCCGCCCGTGTTCGTGGTAGCGCGGACGACATACACGCTCGGCGTGAGCCCGGCCACATCGTCGGCCGCCTCGTGTGTGCCGAGTTCGAGGAGGGAGTCGGCTGTACCGACTAAACCGCCGCAGGGCTGAGCGTCGGCGGGCTTCCTTGCGAGGCCGAGAAGGAGGCCGCACGCGGAGCGCTACGGCGTCACGATCCGGATCGCCTCGATGCGGTTGGCCGCCGCCGTGGCGACCGTCAGCCGGAGCCCGCCGATGCGGAACTCCTCGCCCTCGGCCGGGACGTGGCCCGCGTGCGCCAGCAGGCACCCCGCGACGGTGTCGTAGTCGCCTGCCGGCAGCCGGATGTCGGTCTCCGCCGCCAGCTCGTCCAGCTCCACACGGCCATGCACGAGGACCGTGTGCGCGTCGATCCGCCGGATGGGGGCCGCCACGGCGTCGTGCTCGTCGCGGATGTCGCCGAACAGCTCCTCCAGAAGATCCTCGATGGTCACCACGCCCGCCGTGCCGCCGTGCTCATCCACCGCGACGGCCATCGAGGTGCCGCCGCGGAGGAAGTCGAACAGCAGGTCGCGGGCGGGCTTGGACTCCGGCACGAGGCGCGCGGGCCGCAGGATCGCCGCGAGCGAGGCGGGCGCGTGGAACAGGTCGTGCGCGAGCACCACGCCCACGACGCGGTCGATCGTCCCGCGGTAGACCGGCAGGCGGCTGTGGCCGGTCTCGATGAACACGCGCCGGACCTCCTCGATGGTCGCCGTCTCCTCGACGGCCCGAATGTCGGTCCGCGGCACCATCGAGTCCTTGACGCGGAGCGTGCGCAGCTCGAACACGTTCGAGAGGATCTCGGACTCGTCGTCGGCCAGGTCCAGCGTGCCCGTCTCGCGGCTCTCGCGGATGACGAGCTCGAAGTCGCGGCGCAGGAACTGCTGCATCGAGTCCGCGGGCGTGCCCGTCGCGCGGACGAGCAGGCCGCTGGTCCACCCGGCGAGCTTGATCAGCGGCCAGAACAGGACGTACGTCGCCTTGAGCGGCCCGGCGAGCAGGAACAGGGCGCGGGCGGACGGCTGCCGCAGCAGCGACTTCGGGAGGACCTCGCCGAAGACGAGCACGACGAGCGCCGCGGCGACGGTCTGGGTGAGCAGGACCGCCGTCGTCGGCGTGCTCAGCCCGAGGCGCTCGTAGAACGCCGTCAGCGGCGCGTCCAGCCAGATCCCGACGAGCGTCGAGTACACCACGAGGGCGACGTTGCTGCCGACGAGCGTCGTGGTGAGCAGCGAGCCGGGATCGGCGAGGAACGCCTGCACGGCGCGCCCCGCCCCGCCGCCCTGCCGCGCCCGCACCTCGGTCCGGAGCCGGTTCGCAGTCACGAACGCCGTCTCGGAGCCCGCGAAGAACGCGCTCGCGGCGAGCATCAGCAGGATCAGGGCGACGATCATACGGGGGATACGGGATGGGCGATACGGGATGGGCGGATGGGAGCCACCGGCTCATCCCACATCCCGCATGGCCCATCCCGCCGCGTCAGCGGCCCTGAAACTCGGGCGTCTGGCGGTTGAGGAACGCGCCGACGCCCTCGACGAAGTCCTCCGTCGCGACGCACTGGGCGAACAGGGCGGCCTCCTGCTGGAGGCCCTGCGGGAGCGGGAGGTCGGCCGCGCGGAGCGCCTGGAGCGTCATCGCGACGGCGACGGGGGCCTTGGCCGCGATCTTGAGGACCAGCTCGCGGGCCGTGGCGAGGAGGTCGTCGGCCGGGACGACTCGGTTGACGAGGCCCGTCTCGTAGGCGCGCTGGGCGGAGACGCGGTCGCCGGTGAGGAGTATCTCGGCGGCGATGCCGCGGCCGACGAGGCGCGGCAGCCGCTGCGTGCCGCCATACCCGGCGATGAGCCCGAGCTGGACTTCCGGCTGCCCGAACTGAGCCGTCTCCGAGGCGACGCGCAGGTGGCACGCCATGGCGAGCTCGCACCCGCCGCCGAGGGCGAACCCGTTGACGGCCGCCACGAC
>JANPJI010000091.1:0-8467 GCA_031425425.1 Rubricoccaceae bacterium | reverse complement strand
TGGTCCACGACGTCGTGCAGGTCTGGGCGAGGGCCGCCGGGCCGAGGAACGCCACGAGGGCGGCGAGGATGAGGCGGTTCATCGTCGGCTGGGGTGGGTTCACCCTACCAACCGCGAAACGCCCGCCGACCGGCTCACCGGTCGGCGGATTCTCTCGCCGACGCCGGTCAGCGAAGAACCGTGATCCGGCGCGTCCGCACCTCGTCGCCGACCGTGAGCCGGACGACGTACACGCCCGACGCGAGCGCCCGCGCGTCCCACTCGGTCTCGTGCCACCCGGCCTCGCCAGGCTCGCCTTCGGCCAGCCGCGCGACCTCGCGGCCGAGCAGGTCGTACACCCGGACGTCGACCGCCCCGGCCGCCGGGAGTCCGATGCGGAACCGGACGTCGCCCCGCGACGGGTTCGGCCATGGCGACGACAGCGTGAGTTCGGCCGGGAGGCCGGACGGCACCTCGACGCCGACCGTCGCCACGCCGACCGTCACCTCCTCGACGTTGTTCGGCGCGAACGCGTCGAACGCCGTCGTGCCCGCCGACGAGCGGAGCGTGTACAGCCCGAGCGGCGGCGACGCGATCTCGACCGCCACGCGCGCGAACGTGCCCGCTTCGAGCGCACCGAATGAGCACGTTACCGGACCTGAGCCCGTACACGTCCCCGTCGACGGCAGGGCCGTCATGGCGAGGCCGCCGGCCGAGAGCGTCACCGTCGCGTCGGACGCGAAGTCGCCGGCGAGGTTGGCCACGACCGCCTCGAACGCGATCGGCTGGCCCTCGACGACGAAGTCCGGCGCGAGAATCGTCGTCGACACGTCGGCTGCCTGGCGGATCTCGTGGACGACCGTCGGGGTGAGGATCGGCGGGTTGAAGTCGAACACGATCGAGGCCTCGTTCTCGATGACGGTCCCGGTGGGGAGCCCCGCGCGGGGCTCGACGCCGTATGTGATGTAGCCCTGGCCCTCGGGCTCGTCGACGTTCGGCGGGAGGTCGATGCCGACGAACCGGAACGTGACGACCTGTCCGACGACGGCGTACGAGAACGTCGAGTCGGACGACGTGGCGTAGACCTCGAGCGTGGCCGGGTCGAGGTCGGCGTCGAGGGTGTCCGTGACGGTGACGAACTCCGCGTTGGCGGTCGCCTGGGGGAGGTTCTCGAACTGGACCGTGTACGGGATCGGTTCGTCGGCGTCGGCGAGCGGGACGAAGTAGCGGACACACCGCGCCTGCGGCTGGCCGTCGACGATCACCGTCCCGATCTCGCAGAGCGTCGACGCCTCGGTGGTCTTGTCGTTGGGGTCGGCCGGGGCCTGGGGTGGGCCGCATGCACCGCCGCCGGCCGCGCCGCCGCCCGCGCCACCGCCGCCGCCTGGGTCGCACGAAGCGCCGCGCTGCCCGCCGGCGTTCGCCGCCGCCGCCAGGGCGATGTTCCGGAACGCGCTCCCTATGCAGCGGATCGTCGGCCCGAAGTTCGGGGCCGGCGGCATCGGCGGACCGGGCGGCGGGCCGGGCGGCGGGCTGTTCGGACCCGGCTGTGCTGAGCAGACAGCCGCGCCGACAGCCGTGCCGGCTGTGCCGACCTGATTGTTGCCTGCACTCGCGGCGGCGGCGGCGGCGGCGCTCGTGGCTTTCCTGCAAATGCCGCCGATCCCGCCGCCGATGAGCCCGAGCGATGTCGGGTCGACGAGCGCGTCGTACTCGGCCTGGAGCAGCGTCTGGACGGCCACCGGGGCTGCGGCGAGGTCGATCCGGTACGCCTGTTCGAGGTCCCGGTAGTGCCAGCCAGCGTAGCGGTCCAGCGACGCCTCGAACGGCGTGGTCGCGCCAGCGGCGAGGCCGCCCGGCGTCGCCACCGTCGCATTGAGTTCTGAGAGCAGGCGGACGAGCATCGCGGCCGTCCCACCGACGTAGCGCGTCTCGGACTGGAGCGCCGCCTCGACGCTCGCACGGACGGCCCCGGCGTCGGAGGCGTCTACCTGCGCGAGGTAGGCACCGAGCGGGGCGTGGCCGGTCGTCCGGAGCGCCCCGTCGATCAGGAAGCGGGCGCGCTCGAACGTCGTGTGCTGGACGGCGGAGACGGTGACGAGGCGGGGGTCGCCGAACGCGATCCGCGGGTCGTCCGGGCCCGACGACGGCTGCTCGGGGAAGCGGACGTCCGCCGGGGCGATTCGCTGGCCGATCGCGAGCGGGACCGGCGTCCGCGGCGTGATCCGGGCGTAGAGGAGCGCGTCGGCCGTGGGGTCGGCCGCCGTCTCGGACTCGTAGAACAGGACGCCCGAGGAGAACGGGCTCCCCGAGGCGACGGCGAAGGCGACGAGGCTCGTGTCCTGCCGGCCCGCCGCGGCGAACGTGTACGCCGGCGCGAGCACGTTCGAGACGTTCCACAGGTTGTAGTGGCTCCAGTTGTAGCCGCCGCCACCGGGGCCGTTCGGCGGCCGGACCCGCATCCCGCGAACGACGGTCGGGAGGACCTGGATGTAGCTCACGAACGGGCGGACCGTCACGGGGACGACCTCGTTCGGCTGGCCCGGCTGCTCCATGACCAAGTTGAAGAGCCCGAACGCGCGCGGGCTCGTGAGGTCGAACCGCGCCTCGCGCAGCGTTCCTGCCCCCACGAGTGTCGCCGGGATGACGCCGAGCGAGTCGGGGTCGAGGCACTGAACGCATTCGAGGCGCGCCGCGGTGATGCCGGGCGCGCCGGGGCCGGTCAGGAACAGCGACCGCATGCCCCCGCCGACGGGCGTCGTCGTGGAGACCGTAACCGGACCGCCGGTGCCGACGGCGACGGCGCGCAGCGTCAGCGACGCGCCGTTCGCCGCGCGCTCGGCGACGAACGCGATCCCGGCCGGTGCGTTCTCGGCGACGATCTGGCTGAACTGGCCCGTGATCCCATCGGGGCTCTCGCTCGTCAGAATCGTCCACTGGTTGCCGACGGCCGGTACGAAACCCGGCCGGACGCGCACGACGAGCGCCCCGCCGAGGCGCGTGTTGCCCAGGCCGGACGAGAACCCGATCGCGAGCGTGTCGCTGCGCCCAGCCGCGTCGACGTCGACCACGAGGCGCGGGCTACCGGCGACGAGGCTCGGGCGGAACGTCCCGAACGACTCGAGACGCGCGAGGGGCAGATCGAGAGTACCGGGGCTCACCGCCCCCTCGATTTCGAGGTCGCGCGGGAGCAGGAGGCGGCCCGTGCCCGTCAGCGTCGTCCCGTCGGGGACAGACCGCGAGGCGGGCGCCTGGAGGTCGAACCGCGGGCCGCCGCGGAGGGCGCGGATCTCGGAGCCGGGCAGGCTCCGCAGCCGACCGCCGAAGCTGGCCGAGAAGCCGTTCCCGCCGGTCACGACGAGCCCGGCGTTCTCGAAGCGGCCGTCGCCATCCATGAACGCGAACAGCTCCGTCGTCGCGCCGGCCACGTTGCGCAGGACGGCACCCTGGAGCAGCGGCACGCGGGCGACGAGCCGCGCCGTCCCGCGGTTCTCGACCACGACGGCGCTGGCGGACGAGCCGCCGTTCCAGACCAGCAGGCCCGTGTTGACGAACGAGCCGCCCGCGCTCCGGAGGGTCGACCCGAGTGCGAGGCCCGTCCCGCCAACGGCGAGCGTCGCGCCGCCGGGGCCGGCGACGAGGCTCGTGCCTGCGGCGACGAGGTCGCCCCCCGGGGTGCCCGACAGCGTCCCGGAGACGGTGTACGGCGCGCTGCCGGCGATTCGCAGCGTCGTCCCGCCCGGCACGTCGAAGGCGGCGTCGCGGATCGAGCCGCCGGCGGTGAGGTCCAGCCGGCCTGTCTCGGTCCGCAGTGTCGAGCCCGGCAGGCCGTCGTAGGGCACGCCGATGCTGCCCGTCGTGCCCGTCCCGCCGCCCGAGTTCGCCGTGTGGACGACGAGGCCCGCGTTCTCGACGCGCCCGGCCGAGCCGCCGACGCCGCCGAAGCCGCCGCCGTTCGCGATCTCGGCGACGCCCGACGCCTCGTTGCGGAAGAGCCCGCCGTTCTGGAAGCCGAAGCCGCGCCCGGGCATCACGAAGCGGCCCGTGTTGCGCAGCGTCGTTCCGTTGAGCGTCGCGAAGTTGCTGCTGGTCTCGGCGTGCGTGAGCCGGCCTGTGTTGAGGAACGTCCCGCCGCCGCTCGTCAGGTTGACGCTGCCGCCGAGCAGCAGGCCCGTCCCGCCAAGGGCCAGCGTGGCCTCGCCGGGTGTGGCCGCGAACGTGCCCCCGTTGAAGTAGACCTCGCCGGCCGGCGCGCCCACGAGCGTGCCCGAGACGGTGAACGGCGCTGCGGCCGTGCTGACGAGCAGGAGCGTCGCCCCGGCCGCGGCGTCGACGGTCGCGTTGGCGAGCACGCCGCCACGCACGTCGAGGCGGCCCTGCGAGACGCGGACGGTCCCGCCCTGCACGTCGAGTGGGACGGCGACCGTCTGCGTGCTCGTGAAGGCGGCGTCGAGCGTACCGCGCAGGCGAAACGTGCCGGGCCGCGCCTCGACGCCGGCCGAGGCGCCGTCGCGCATCTCCCAGCGCCCGCCGGGGGCGACCTCGAGCACGCCGCCGCCGTCGAGCAGCGTCGTGCCGCCGTTGTGGACGAACACGCCCTCGACGAGCAGCGTGCCGCCCATCAGCAGGCCGTCTCCCCCGCCGGGCGTCCGGTTGAGGAGTTCCCACCGGCCGCCCGGTGCCACGCGGGCGTCGCCGGACACGGTGAAGCGGTTGAACGTCGTCAGCGTCTGCGCCCCGCTCGCGCCGCCGACGATGAGCCCGGCGACGGTGCGGTCGGTCCGGTCCGTTGCGACGGTGTACGTACCCGCGAGCGTGATGCAGGCGGTGTCGACGGCGTCGGGGAGGCCGTCGGACCAGTTCGTTGCCGTTTCCCAGGCCCCGCCGGCCGCGTTGGTCCACGACGTCGTGCACGTCTGGGCGAGCGCTGCCGGAGCGAAAAGTGCCACGAGGGCAGCGAGAACGAGACGGTTCATCGTCGGGCGGGAAGGGTTCACTCTCCCCTACCGAAAAGCGCCCGCCGACCGGCTCACCGGCTCACAGACTTTTCGACGACCCGGTCACCGCAGCACCGTGATCCGGCGGGCCCGCGATTCGTCGCCGACCGTGAGCCGGACGACGTACACGCCCGACGCCAGCGACCCGGCGTCCCACTCCGCCTCGTGCCACCCGGCCTCGCCTGGCGCGCCCTCGGCCAGCCGTGCCACCTCGCGGCCGAGGAGGTCGTACACACGGACGTCGACCGGCCCGGCGCTCGGCAGCCCCCACCGGAACGCGACGGCGCCGCGGGTCGGGTTGGGGCGGGGTGCCGAGAGCGTGAGCTCGCGCGGCAGCCCACTTTGGTCCTCGACGGCCACCGCGCCCGCGGTCACCGCCCCCGCGTCCTCGTCGTTCGGGGCGAACGCGTCGAAGGCCGTCGTCTCGACGGCGGCGCTCAGCCCCAGTTCACCCGCAGTCTCCGGCAGCACGACGACCTCGACCGTGACGATGTCGTCGTCGGGCTCGAAGGGGTCGAGCGTCCCGAGCGTACACACGATGGGGGCTGTGCCGCTGCATTCGCCCGCCGAAGGGTTGACTGACAGGATGGGGGCGCTCGTCGTGATGGTGAGCGTCGTCTCCGTGGCCGGGTCGCCGTGGAGGTTCGCGGCGAACACGCGGAACGCGGCCGGCGCGCCGACCTCCGCCTCGTCGGGTGCCTCGACCACGGCGGTGACGTCGGCCGTCTGCCGGACGACGTGGACGACCTCCGGCGTGACAATGGGCGGGTTGAAGTCGAACACGATGCTCGCGTCGTTGGTGAGGACGGTGCTGTCCGGCAGCGTCCCGCGCGGACTCACGCGGAAGCGGACGTAGCCCTCGCCTTCGGGCGCGACCCGGTTCGGCGGGAGGTCGATGCCGACGAATCGGAAGGTGACGGTCTGCCCGCTGACCGTGTAGGAGAACGTGGAGTCCGACGACGTGCCGAGCACGTCGAGCGTGCCCGGGTTGAGGCGCGGGTCGAGCACGTCAGTGATCGTGACGAATTCGGCCGGCTCGGTCGCGATGGGGAGATTCTCGAACGCGATGGTGTACGCGATGGGGTCGGCGGCGCGCGCCAGCGGCACGTAGTAGCGGAGGCAGCGGGTCTGCGGCTCGCCGCCCACGACGACGGTACCGAACTCGCACCGGAGGTCCGTGTCGGCCGTCTTGTCGTTGGGGTCGGCCGGGCCGCGCGGCCGCTGGCACCCCGCGCCGCCACCACCACCGCCGGCAGGCCCCGCCCCCACCGTCCCGACCTTCACGACGACGTAGTCGGCGGAGCACGCGATGCCGGGGAACGGGGGGCTCATCGCGGACCGCGCGGCCGTGGCGAGGCCGCCCCGGGCGAGGGGATCGACGAGCTCCGGAATCACGGCAGCGACCTCCTCGTCGTACAGCGCGCGGACGTCCGCCGGGCCCCTCTCAATGTCGTTGATCGTCTGCTCCATGTCTTGGAGACGCGCCACCTCGACCTGCTTCAGCGCGTCGTCGAACGCGGGCGCGGCGGCGGCGGCGAGCCCGCCCGGGGCGGGCGCGGTCGGCTGGAGAAGCGCGACGACGCGCTCGATGAGCCCGGGCGGCGCGGCGTAGTACCCGCCCGAGGGAAACTGCACGGCGAGCCGGACAGCCTCCGCTACGGCGGCGGGGCTGGCGGCGTCCACGGTGGCGAGGTACGCAGCGAGCCCCCCGTGTGCGGCCGCGCGGAGCGCCGTCTCCATCGCGCCCGTGGTGCGCGCGAACGAGGCGTGGAAAGCCCCGGTAAGGAAGAGGCTCCGCCCCTCCCCAAACGGGATGCGCGGGTCGTCCGGGCCGGTGGGCGTCTGCTCGGGGAAGAGCACGTCCTCCGGGCTGATGCGGAGGCCGACGTTGAGCTGGACGGTCTGCCCGGCCGGGATGCGCGCCACGACCACCGGCGGCGCGAGGGGGTCGGGTGCCTCGTCGCTCACGTAGAGGCGGACGCCGGAGACGAAGGGGTTGACGGTCGCGAGCGAAAGCGAGACCCGCTCCGGGACTGGCCGTTCCACCCGCTGGAGGGGGTAGGCCGGCTCGGGCGCGTTCGTGCGGTTCTGCGTGCCGTACCAGCTCCAGTTGTAGCCCCCGCCCGGCGGGCGGGCTCGCATCCCGCGCGAGAGGCCGCCGGACACGAGGGTGAAGCTGAGGTACGGCCGAACCGTCACCGGCACGACGTCATCGACCAGCCCTGGCCGCTGGATGATCAGGTTGTACATCCCGAACGCCCGCGCGCTCGTCAGGTCGAACCGCGCCTCCACCAGCGCTCCCGCCCCCACGATCGTGGCCACGATCGTCCCGAACGCGCCGGGGTCGAGGCACGAGGTGCACACCAGACGCGCCCCGGTGATCCCCACCGCCCCGGGCCCCGTTAGGAAGATCGGCCGGACGCCACCGCCCACAGGTGCCACGGTCGAGACCGTGATCGGCCCGCCCGGCGCCGTCTCCACCGCCCGCACGAAGAGCGTGTCGAGGTTGGCCGACAGCTCCGTCACGAAGGCGATCCCCGGCAGTGCCCCCTCGACCACCACCTGGTTGAACGCCCCCGTGATGTCGCGCCCGCTTGTGATCACGGTGAACGCGTCGCCCACCGCCGGGGTGTAGCCCGGCCGCACCCGGACGATGAGGGTGCCGGCGAGCCGGACGTTTACCGAGCCCGACGAGAACAGCACGTCCAGTGTGTCGCTCCGGCCCCCGGCGTCCACGTCGACGACGAGGCGGGGGCTGCCGGACACCTGGGAGGGGATGTACGCGCTCTGGAACGTCAGCCGGGCCATCGGCACGGCCTCCGTGCCCGGGCTGATGGTGCCCTGGAAGTCGAGGTCGCGGCTGACGCCGAACCGGCCCGTCCCGGTGATCGTCACGCCGTCGGGGGCCGTCCGTGCCCCCGGCGCGGTCAGGTCGAGGCGGTCGGCGTCGGAGCGGATCTCGGAGCCGGGGAGGCTCCGCAGCAGCCCACCGAGGCTCCGGTTGCCGGGAGGTCCCGTCCGGTGGAGCAGCCCGGCGTTCTCGAGCCGCCCGTCGCCCGAGACGCTGGCCTGGAGCTCCACCGTCCCGCCGGGCATATTCCGGAGAACCGAGCCCTGCCGGAGCGGGATGGTCTCCAGGTTCCGGATGAGCCCACGATTCTCGATCACGACGGCCTCGGCCCCGGCGAACGAGTCCTCCCACACGATCAGGCCGGTGTTGATAAACCGCCCTCCCGCGCTCGCAATCGTCGAGAACTGGACGCCCGACGACCCGTCGAAGACGAGGCCCGTGCCGCCGAGGGCCAGCGTCGCGTCGCCGGGGCCGGCCTGGAACCGGGTGTCGGACACGGCGACACGGCCGGCCGGCGCGCCAGCGAGTACCCCGGTCGCCGTGAAGACGCCAGACCGGCGGAAGAGCAGCGAGGTGCCAGCCGCCGCATCGAGCGTCGCGTTGTTCAGGAGGCCGCCGCCGGAGAGGTCGAGGCGACCGA
>JANPJI010000090.1:0-1825 GCA_031425425.1 Rubricoccaceae bacterium | reverse complement strand
CGAGAACGCCCCGACGAGCTGCCGGCGGACGCCGGCCGGGTTGCACAGCGGCCCGAGGATGTTGAAGGCGGTCCGTACCCCGAGGGCGGCCCGGACCGGCCCGACGTGCCTCAGCGCGGGGTGGAACTGGGGCGCGTGCAGGAAGCAGATGCCGGCCTCGCCGAGGCACCGCTCGGCCGCGCGCGGCCCCCCGACGATCTCGACCCCGAGGGCGGAGAGGACGTCCGAGGAGCCCGACGGGCTGGACACGCCGCGGTTGCCGTGCTTGGCGACGGGCACGCCGGCCCCGGCGACGACGAAGCTCGCCGCCGTCGAGATGTTGAACGTGCCGGCGTGGTCGCCGCCGGTCCCGCACAGATCCACGGGGTTGAGGGCGCCCGTGTCCACCGGGACGGCGTGCTGGCGCATGACGCGCGCGAAGCCGGTCAATTCGTCGAGCGTCTCGCCGCGCGCGCGGAGCCCGAGCAGCAGGCCTGCGATCTGCTCCGGGCGGGCCTCGCCGCGGAGCATGCAGTCCATGGCCTGCCCGGCCTGCGCCTCGGAGAGCGTCTCGCCCTCGGCGACGAGCTGGAGGAGGGGTTTCATCGGATGGGGGAAGCGGTGCGGCGCACCCAGTTGTGGACGAGGCGCGGCCCCTCGGTCGTGAGAATGCTCTCGGGGTGGAACTGGACGCCTTCGACGGGATGCTCGCGGTGGCGGAGGCCCATCACGACGCCGTCGTCGGTTTCGGCCGTGACCTCCAGTTCGTCGGGAAACTGAGCGCGGTCCACGACGAGCGAGTGGTAGCGCGTCGCGACGAAGTCCGGCGCGACGCCCGCGAAGACGCCCGCGCCGGCGTGCCGGATGAGGCTCGTCTTGCCGTGCATCAGCGTCGGCGCGTGGGTGATCCGGCCGCCGTAGACCTCGCCGATGGCCTGGTGCCCGAGGCACACGCCGAGGATCGGGACGGTCGGGCCGAGCTCGCGGACGAGCGCCTCGGAGATGCCCGCCTCGGCGGGGCGGCCCGGGCCGGGCGAGATCAGGATGCCCGCCGGCGCGAGCGCGGCTACGTCGGCCACCGTCAGTTCGTCGTTGCGGACCACCCGGACGTCGGCCGTCTCCGCGGCCACGAGGTGGACGAGGTTGTACGTGAACGAGTCGTAGTTGTCGACGACAAGGATCATGCGAGAACGGAGGTGGGCGCGGACGCCGCGTCGCTGCGAAGGGCCGTGAGAACGCGGATGTCGTCGCGCTCGCACGTAGCGGCCTGGCCGGTCTCCGCGATCTCATCGCGGGTGATGCGGTAGCCCAGGGCTTCGGCGAGCCTGCGGACGTCGGCCGTCGGCGCGCCGTACACGCCGTGCGTCTCGACGAGCAGGACGCGGGGGCGCGTGGCGAGGTCCGTGAGGATCTCGCGTTCGGCACCCTCGCAGTCCAGCATCAACACGTCGCAGGGCGGCAGGTCTGTGGGTGAGACGACACGCGCCGTCGTGTCGCCATAGACCGCGTGTGCCGCGCCGACGACGGCGTGGTGGACGTGCGCCGCGACGCCGTTGGCAGCCAGCGTCCGCCGGATGCCGTCCAGCATGGCGTCGCCGGCCTCGTACACGTCCACGCGCCCGTCGGGGCCGGCGGCGATCGCGGCGATGGCCGCCGTGACGCCGTGCCCGCCGCCGACGACCACCACGTGCTCGCCGGGGCGCACGTGCAGCCGCAGACCGTCCACGAGCGCCGACTCATAGGTCGCGTTCGACCGCACGTCCAACGTCCATCTGTCGGGGGCAATCACGTCCAGCAGGTGTCTCCGCGCTCCCGTCGGGAGGCCGTTGAACAGGACTGGCCCGAG
>JANPJI010000089.1:0-7588 GCA_031425425.1 Rubricoccaceae bacterium | reverse complement strand
GCCGCCCGCCGGGCGCGTGCAGGCGCTGAAGGACGCCGGCGGGTTCAACAACGACTGGGTCCTCTCGCACGCGCTCGTCCGCGAGGCCGGCGTGGACGTGCCGTACGAGGCCGTCGTGGAGGCCTTCCAGGCGCGCTACCGCGGGGCCGACTTCGACGGGCTCATCGCAACCGAGCCGGCCCTGATCCGGACCGAGACGCTCGCTGACCTCGCCGCGCACGTCCGCCTCGCGCTCGTCACCGGCCGCCCCGAGGCCGACGCCGAGTGGACGCTCCGGCGGTTCGGGTGGGACGCCTACATCCCGGTCGTCGTGGGGATGGACGAGCAGGCGGGCCGCGAGAAGCCGCACCCGTTCGGCGTCCTGCGCGCGCTCGAGCGCCTCGGCGCGCGCGCCGAGACGGCCCTGCTCGCCGGCGACACCGTGGACGACGTCCGCGCGGCCGTCGCAGCCGGCGTCGTCCCCGTCGGCGTCGTGCCGCCGGGCCTGGACCTCGACGGGCACCGCCGGACGCTCATGTCCGCCGGTGCCCGTGTCGTGCTGTCGACGCCCGACACGCTCCCGGCCCTCGTAGCGGCGCTGGAATAGCGAGCGCTGGAGGGGTGAACCCTTCCTTCCGCCGGGCGCCCGCGGGGGGCCCGCGGGGGGCCCGCGGTTCAAGCGGCTCGGCCGAGAGGTCCGCGTTCCCGTTCTCGGGTTCATCCCACCTGGGGCCCCCGCATGTCCGGGCGGGCAAGGAAACACCAGCTACTATCCCCTTGGTGTGAAAAGACGTACGTTGATCTGGCGCTTGCAAAGCGGCCGCGTGTGGAGCAGAGTCCGAGGCGGACCGGCCGATTCGCTCGGACCGTTACCCGCCCTGCTGCGAATGGACGCAGGGAGAGAGGAGCCTCTCCAGTTTCCTCACCGAGCCGCTGCACGGAAGTGCTGTCCGGGGCCGGCATCCGCCCGTCCGCTGAAGACCGTCAGGTGCTGGCCGTGCTCATGGCCACCGGGGGCATTGCCGGGTCGCCAGCGGAGTGCGCCTCCTGCCAGACACCGGGCGCGGACCTCTCTCTCCCTCTAGTTCACAGTCCAATGAGCGCGACATCGACGGTCTCGTACCCCACGCCTGACATCGGGCCGGACATCGGGCGATACCCGCCGGGCGACGAAACGTCGGATGCGGATCGGCTCCTGAGCGTGCTGGGCTACGAGAGGGAAGACATCGACCGGTCCCTTCGGGTCTACGAACAGCTCCGCCAGATCGCTCATTCGCACCGGGTCCGGTGGGGCGGCGACGCCACCGTCTGCACGACGGCGCTGGTCCACGAGGCCTACCTCAAGCTGGCCCGGTCGAAGCTCCGCTTCCAGAGCCGGGCGCACTTCCTGGCGACCTCCTCGCAGGCGATGCGGCAGGTCCTGGTGACCTACGCCGAGGCGCGCTGCACGCAGAAGCGCGGCGGCGGCGAGCGGAGCCTGCCGCTGGACGAGGCCAACGTGGGCGACCTCGCGACGCGCGAGGCCGGCGAGGTCGCCGCGATCGACGAGTCGCTCCGGCGGCTCGCCCGCTGGGACGAGCGCGGGGCCCGCATCGTCGAGTGCCGCTTCTTCGCCGGCCTCACCGTGGACGAGACCGCCGAGGCGCTGGGCCTGTCGCCGGCGACGGTCCGGCGGACCTGGCAGCGCGTGCGGACGTGGCTCTACCTGGACCTCAACCCGAACCCGACGGCCTGACGGCCCGCCTGTCTGCCACGCATCCCTCTCGCGCGATGGCCTTCACCGAGCCGCCTCCCCCTGTGCCCGCCCGATCCGCCGCGGCACCCAACCCGCCCGCGGCGGCGGGCCGCCGGGCGGAGGCGTACTTCACGGCGCTCATGCGCGGCCCGCTCATGCGCGGCCCGGCCGTGCAGGCCCCGGCGGCCCAGGCCCTCCGGACCGACGCCCTGGAGGCGGCCGGCCCGTGGAGGCTCGGCCGCGTGATCGGCCGCGGAGGCACAGGAATCGTGTATGAGACCTGGACGGCCGACGCGGAGTCTGGCGCGCCGGCCGTTGTCAAGGTGGCCCGGACTGGCCTCTCACCCGACGCCGCGGCGCGATTCCCGGAGGAGTCTCGGACGCTCGCCCTGTTCGAACACGACGCCGTCGTCCGCGGGTACGGGGCAGGAGAGCTCCCGGACGGGCGGCCCTACCTCGCCATGGAGCGCGTCCGCGGGACGCCCGTCACGAGGCACGCGCGCGGGCTCTCGGTCCGCCGGCGGCTCGCCCTCTTCCGGGATGTGTGCGAGGCCGTCGCGGTCGTCCACCGCCGCCGCGTCGTCCACTGCGACCTCAAGCCGGGCAACGTGTTCGTCACCGCCGACGGGCGCGTCAAGCTGCTCGACTTCGGCATCGCGCAGCGCCTCGGCGGCGTGCCCACCGCGAGCGACACACCGCTGCTGACACCCGACTTCGCGGCACCTGAGCAGATCCTCGGCACCGCGGTGTCACCGGCGACGGACGTCTACGCGCTCGGGCTCGTGCTCCACGACCTGCTCTGCGGCCGACGCCGACGCCTCCCGTGGGGCCTCGGCGGAGGCGGCACGACCGGCGGCACAACCGTCTTCTCGGGCACCCTGACGTGCGCCGTCGGCGGGGAGCCCGGAACGCAGAGCCTGTTCCGGCCGATCGACCTGGACGCTCTGTGCGTTACTATTGAGACGGCCCGCATCGATTGGCGCATCGGCGAGGTTCTCTGCACCGCCCTCCACGCCGACCCTGGCCAGCGCTACCCCTCGGCCGCCGACGTGTCCCTCGCCGTCGAGCACGTTCTCGGTTGCCTCCCGGGTCCGGCAGGCTCCGAGGCGCGCAGCGGAGAGCCGTTCCCCTACCCCCGACAGACCCTGTGACTCACCCGACGCCATGAGAGTCAAGCTGACCGTCAGCAACACCGAGCGCGGGGGCGAGGCGCGGACGTACGTCCTCGACCAGGACCCCATCGTGATCGGCCGCGCCGGCACGTGCAGCCTCCCGCTGGACGACCCGGACCGCGTCGTGAGCAAGGAGCACGCCCACATCAGGCAGGACGGCGACGGCCTCCGCGTGTTCGACCTCGGGAGCAAGAACCAGACGTTCGTCAACGGCCAGCGCGTCGGCACGGCGGGCCTGCCCGTCGCCGACGGCGACCGCATCCAGCTCGGCCCGTTCCAGGTGGATGTGGAGCTGGACCGCGGGCTCCTCGTGGCGGACGACCTCGACCGGACCGTGTTCGGAGCCGCCTTCGTGAACCCGTTCCAGGAGACCGCCGAGGGCGTCGCGGCGGCCATCGGGCAGCTCCGCCGGACATATGCCGGGACCGACTTCGGACACCGCGGCGACGCCCTCGAAGACGCCCTCCGCGCCGCGCTCGGCCCCGGCCCGGACGCCGAGACCGTGGCGGCGTTCGTCCGCGGCGCGCCACGAGCCGAGTCCCCGGCCGAGCCCCGGCCGGCGACGCCCTCGGCCGCGCCGAACCCGTTCGGCTCGGGCTCGTCCGGCTCGTCTCCGGCGAACGGAGTCGCCTCGTTCGCCGCAGCTGCGCCGGACGCCGGACGCGGCGCAGCGCCCCTCGCCGACGCGGACCTCCTGCACCTGCTCGCCACCGCCGCGGCCCGCCTCGTGAGCATCCCCGGCCAGTTCCGGCACGAGTTCCTGGGCCACACGGTCGTCCACGCCCCCGAGACGGCGTTCCTCTTCGACGCCGACGTCGCGGCGCTCGTCGCCCACCTCGCCGACGCCGCCGCCGCGGACCGGCCGGAGCGCCACCGCGCCCTCGGCGAGGCCGCCGAGGCCGTCCTGCACCACCACCAAGGCCTCCTCGAAGGGTACCGGGCCGCCGCCCGCGACGGAGCCGCCGCCCTCATCGACGCCCTCGACCCCGACCTGTTCGGCGAGGAGGTCGCCGGCGGCGGGCTGATTCCCGGCGCGCGCGAGCGGGCGCTGCTCGAGCAGGTCCGCCAGCGGTGTGCCTACCTCCGGACGGAGAGCTTCGCCGCGGCCGAGCGCCGCGTGTACCGCCCCGCCTTCATCCAGGCGTACCTCGAGAGCGTCGCCCGCGCCCAGACCCCTCCCGTTCCAGACCCCGCCAACCCATGACGCGCTCGTTCCGCTTCCTCCCGCTTCTTCTGGCGCTCGCCGTGAGCGGCTGCGGCCTGTTCGGCGGGTCCCGAGCCCCGGAGCCGGCGGGGCCGGGCGAGCCGGAACCGGACGAGCCTGTCCGCCCGACGACGGTCGAGATCGCGGGCACCGGCACGATGAACGCCGGCGGCAACGCGGCGCGCGTCTACCTCTACGCCCTCGCCAGCGAGGCGACGTTCCTCTCGACGCCCGTCCAGGTCTTCTGGAACGACCCCGAGGGCACCCTCGGCAGCGACCTCGTCGGCACCGCCCGCGACGCGACGGCCCGCCCCGGCGGGACGACCGTCCTCGAAGACCTCGTCCTCGGCGACGCCGCCTTCCTCGGCGTCGCAGCCGACCTCCGGACGCCCGTCGGGACCACGTGGCGGGCCGTGATCCCCGCCTCCGCGGTGCGCGGCCACACCGTCCGCGTGACCGTCACCGAGGGCGGCCTCCAGGTGACGTCGGACTGACGCACGGACGGTATGTGCGGCGTTGCAGTGACGGGGTGACTGCTCCGACAGGCGTTTCCGGTAGGTAGGAGGAAGGCCCGGCTCACCGACGGCCTTTCCACCTGATCCACCCAACACGTGTCGGACCGTCGCCGGGTCGTCTGGTACGAGGGGATGACCCTCGACCCCCATCATCTGCAACAGTGGGACCGCGCCGTCCGCGCCGACCTCGGCGCGCGCGTCGGGGCCGTCTGCCGATACGACTGGGGCCTGTCGGACCTCGACGTCGACACCGACCGGCTCGCCAACGGCGAGTTCGCGGTCCGGGCCGTCCGCGGCATCTTTCCGGACGGGCTCGTCTTCCGGCTCCCGGACGACGCGCCGGCTCCGGCCCCCCGCGACATCCGCGAGGGCCTCCCGCCGACCGCCGAGAGCGTCCGCGTGTACCTCGCCGTGCCGGCTGTCCGCGACGGAGGCACAAACGTGCTCCTCGACGGTGCGGCGGCGCGGCGCGAGGCCCGCTACACCGCCGAGGACGTCTCGGTCGCCGACGAGACGACCGGCGGCGACGACCGCGAGATCCGCGTGGCCCGCATCAACGCCCGGATCCTGTTCGACGGCGAGCCCCGCGAGGACTACGCGACGGTCCCGCTGGCCGAGGTCGTCCGCGCGGCCGACGGCACGTTCCAGGTGCGACCGGGCTTTGTGCCGCCGAGCCTGCGCATCGGGGCCTCGGGTGCCCTCGACGCCCTCACGCGGCGCATCACCGAGCGCCTCGTCGCTCGCGCGTCCGAGCTCGCCGGGCGCTGGCAGGCCGTCCGCAACCAGCGTGAGATCTCGCCCGGCGACGTCACGGCGCAGGCGCTCCTCTCGGCGACAGCCGAGTACGCGCCGCGGCTGGACCACCTCCGGCGGACCGAGGCGCACCCGGCGGTCCTCTTCGGCGAACTCGTCGGCCTTGCGGGCCGCCTCTGGGCGGCGACGCCCATCGCCGGGGCCGCGCCGCACGAGCTGCCCGCCTACGACCACGCCGCTCCGACCGCCCCATTCCAGGCCATCGCAGACATCGTCGAGCGGCTGCTCGGGGGCGCGGCGCCGCGCCAGAACTACGTCCGCGTGCCGCTCGCGCTGCGGCGGCCCGGCCTCTTCGAGGCCGCCCTCGCGGCCAGCGTCCAGACGGCCCCCGGCCTCGTCCTCGCCGTCCGCAAGGGCGGCGTGAGCCCGGAGCACCTCCGGTCCGCCCTGCCGCAGATGGTCCGCATCGCATCGCCCCACACCATCGACGCCGTCCTGCGCTCGTACACGCACGCGCTCGTGATCGAGCCCGCCCCGACGGCCCCGGCGGGCCTGCCCGTGGACCCCGCCGCGGCCTACTTCCAGCTCCGCCGCCACGGCCCCTTCTGGGACGCGATCTGCGAGGCTGGCGCGCTCGCGCTGTTCACCCCCGCCGAGTTCGCCGACGCCGAGTTCGAGCTCCTGGCCCCGTCGCAGGGCTGAGCCCCCGCCCCCATGTACACCAACCGCCCGCCCGACGACGAGGACGACGCCACGCGGATCTACCGGCCGTACGGAAGCCCGCCGCCCGACCCCGCCGACGCGGACCCCGCCGAGGTCCCTCCGGCTGCTGAGGCCCCTCCGGCCGTTGACCCGTTCCGCGCGCCGGAGCCGCCCGCGCGCGAGCCGTTCGTGGCCGACCCGTTCGCGCCGGGTGCCTTCGAGTCGGAGACCTTCGCGCCCCCTCCAGGCATGCCGGATCCGTTCGCGCCACGACCGCCGGAGCCGTTCGCGCCGGAGCGCGCTTCGGCCGTGCCCGCGCCCCCTTCGCCGGCATGGGATCCGGCGACACCGGACCCGTTCGCGCCAGGCTCACGCGTGCCCGACCCGTTTGCACCGGGCGCGTTCGATCCGGGGCCGTTTGCGCCGGTGCCCCCCACCGTGCCCCCACCGGACCCGTTCGCTCCCTCCCCGGCAGACCCGTTCGCATTCGCACCTCCAGACCCGTTCATCCCGCCACCGGCTCCGTTCCCCGCGACGGGATCGGACCCCTTCGTGCACGCGCCGCCGGCCTCGTACCTCCCCCCCCCGCCGGCCGCGGCCACGCCGCCGGATCCGTTCGCGCCACCCGCCGGGCCGCCTGCCGCGTTCGCGGTATCGCCGGACCCGTTCGTGCCCGTCACCCGGGACCCCGTTCGCCCGACGGCGGACCCGTTCCTGCCACCCCCGACCGCTGCGCCGGTTCCGGCCGCGGCGCCGGCCCCGCCCCCCCCCTCGCCGGACCCGTTCCGCCCAACGGACCGGGACCCGTTCTACGGGGCCGCCCCGAGCACGTCCGCTGCGCCCTCCCCAGACCCGTTCCAGGCTGCGGCCCGGGACCCGTTTCAGACGCCGGCGCGCGCGCCGTTCGCGCCGACCACGCCCGACCCGTTCGACCTCGGGCCGCGCCCCGCAGCGCCGCCGCCCCGAACCGCAGCTGCTGCTCCGACCGTGGGCACCGCGCCGACCGGCGAGGGGCGCATCTCGGACGCCTTCGCGTCCGTGTTCGCGCTCGTGCTCCAGCTCCGGGCGTCGAGCGACTTCGGCGACCCGGCGGCGCTGCGGCAGCGCGCCGAGGCGCTCCTGGACCGCGCCGTCGCCGCGGCCCGTGCGTCCGGGGCCGAGGCGGCCGACGTCCGCGAGGCCGAGTTCTGCCTCGTCGCCTTCCTCGACGAGGCCGTGCTGACGTCCGAGTGGCCTGGCCGCGACGGGTGGGCGGCGCACCCGCTCCAACTCTCGCGGTACGAGCGCTACGACGCCGGCGAGGCGTTCTTCGACCGCCTCCGGCTGTTGCTCACCGAAGGCGGCCGCGACGAGGTCCTCGAGGTGTACTACCTCTGCCTCGCGCTGGGCTACAAGGGGCGCTACCAGATCCACGGCCGCGAGGTGCTCGGGCAGCTCGTCGAGGACCTCAAGGGGCGGCTGGCGCGGGCTCCCGGCGGCGGCGCGCGCGCGCTCGCCCCGCACGCGCTGCCCCGCGGCCCCGCCGCCG
>JANPJI010000088.1:0-2089 GCA_031425425.1 Rubricoccaceae bacterium | reverse complement strand
CGCCAGCGGCGTGTCCGTCGACGGGTACGTCGTCGCGGAGCCGCCGCCGGTGGTGCCGCTGCCGGAGATGGCCACCGTCGCCGGCGAGCCTGGCGCGTCGCTCGTGACCGTGAGCGTGCCCGAGGCGGGGCCTGCCGCCGTCGGCGCGAACGTCAGTGTGGTCGTCCGCGATGCGCCAGCCGCGATCGGGCCCGGGGCCACGGCCGAGGCCGTGATCGACGGCGAGCCCGTGTACGCCACCGACGCGAGGTTGACCGTCGTCGTGCCCGTGTTGGTGATCGTGACGACCTGCGTCCGCGTCTGCCCGACCGTGGTGGCGGGGAACGCGACCGCGGCCGGCGTGATCGTCAGGCCCGGCCCGGCGGGGGCCGGGCCGTCGAGCGTGAACGTGATATCGCCCTCGGCGGCGCCGAAGCCAGCGATACGGATCAGGACCGGCTGGCCGCCCGTGACCGGGATGTTGGTGAGCAGCGACTGGAGGCCCGCGCCGCCGTCGTCGTCACAGGCGATCTCCGTCGTGCCGGGCTGGTGGAAGGTGAGGACCGTATCGAACGACGACCCGTCGGTGCTCACGGTGAGCGTGCCGGTGCTGCCCGGCGTGAAGGTCCACCAGACAGAGTTCGTCGCGCTGCCGACGCACGACGCGGCGTCGCCCGGGTCCGCCTCCTGCGTCGCCTCGGCGTTGGTGCCGGTGTAGGTCCCGTCGCCCGGCACGACGGTCGCGTTGGCGATGTTGTCGTTCGGCGGCGGGGCGAAGCCTTCACCCGTGAGCGTGACGGTCGCCGGCGAGCCGGGCGCGTTGCTGGTCACCGTGATCGTCCCCGCGGCGGCCCCCGTGGCGGTCGGCGAGTAGGTGGTGGAGATCGTCGTCGTCTGGCCGGCGTCGAGCGTGAGGTCCGTCCCGGTCGTGGAGACCGTGAACGGTGCGCCCGAGCCCGCGATCGAGGAGATCGTGACGGGTGCGGTCCCGTTGTTGGTCAGCGAGACGGTCTCGGCTGCGCTGGAAGCACCGACCGCGATCCGCCCGAAGTTGACCGCGCCCGGCACGATCTGAAGGCTCGGCCCGGCGATCGGGTCCGTGTTGCCGTTCACGTTCACGACCCAGTGCGAGTCCGGGAAGCCCAGTCCGGCGATGTCCGCCGGCTCGGCGACGTTGCAGCCCGTCGCCTGGACGAAGGTCGGGCCGGACGCACCGGCCGCGTTGCCGCCGAAGAACGTCTGCGCGAGCGGGTACGTCCACTCGACCACGAGCACGTCCGTGTTGGCAAACGTGCCCGTAATCGGGACGTTGCGGAGCGTGAGGTTGTCGGCGTCCGAGATCGCGACGGACGCCGTGGCCACGAGGGTCAGGTTGGCCCGGACGAAGGCGCCGGTGAGCCGGTACAGGTTGATCGTCGACGTCTGGGCACCGCCGACGGACTCGATCCCGAAGTCCACGCTCGTGACGGCGATGCCGGTCGCTCCGAGGCCGAACCCGCTCAGCTCGATGCGGCGCAGGATGGCGTTCGGCGGGGTCGGGCAGGCGACGCCGGAGCCCGTCTCGACGGCCTGGCTGGCGTTCTGGGTGAGGGAAACCGCATTGCCGCCACCGCGGCGGATGGTCTGTGGCAGCGACACCACGCCAACCTGCCCGGAGGCCTTGAACGAGCCGTCGGCCCGAGCGAGGATGTCGGACTCGGCTTTGCCCTGAGCGCTGGCTGTCGTGGCCGTGAAGGCCAGTGCGACGAGCAGCGCGAGGGAGGGAATCAAACGATTCATAGTGAGGAGAAGAGAGGGGGCGAGCGCGGCGGCTCGGGAGGGCCCCGCGGAGTGCGGTGCGCCGGGTCTTCATCTTAAGGCCACGGAGGCGGCTTGACAATGGATGGCGTGGATAAGTCCCGGAATTGACTGACCTCAGGCCACCCAGGCGCCCGTTCCGTCCGGACACGACGGAGCCCCGGCACCACACGGGCACCGGGGCTCCACACCGGGCGGCCGCCGCCCGGAACGCCGTCAGGTCCGATTACCGGACCGGTCCGTTACCGGACCACCGTCACGCGCTGCGTCAGGTTCACGTCCGTCCCGCTCGCGCGCACCACGTACACGCCCG
>JANPJI010000087.1:0-2358 GCA_031425425.1 Rubricoccaceae bacterium | reverse complement strand
TCCAGCCTCGACCTCGTCTTCGCGGTCCGGATCGTCCGCGGCAAGCGCGTCTCGGCGCGCTACTCCCCGGGTGAGGACCCCGACGGCGTGCTGCGGCGGCTTCTCGCGGGCACCGGCATCCGCGCGGAGCCGCTCCGGCCGGGCCAGTACGTGCTCATCGCAGTGCCCCTCAACGTGACGCTCGGCGGCGACGGCGGGGCCGAGGCGTACTCCGGGACGCTCGACGGGCGCGTGGTCGACGCCGAAACGGGCGAGAGCCTGCCGGGCGCGAGCGTCTGGCTGGTCGACGTCGGCCTCGGGGCCGTGGCGGACCTTGACGGCGCGTTTGCCATCGTGAACCTGCCCACGGGCCGCTACACGGCCCGCGTGACGTACGTCGGCTACCGTCCGGTGCGGGTCGCCCTGGACGTGTTCCCGCTCTCGCCGCGGCTGCCGCCCGTGGTGCGGCTCCAGCCCGAGCCGGTGTCGTCGTTCGTGGCCGAGGTGAAGGCCGGCGCGGCGGATGCTGGCCCCGTGCCGGGCGTGACCGACGTCGCGGCGCGGGGCGTCGCGGCCGTCTCGTCTCCGCTCGGCCGCGGCGACCTCGGCACCGCTCTCGCCGCCCTCCCGGGCCTGACCCGCGCGGGCGGGTTCGGCGGACGCCTCGTCGTCCGCGGGGCCGACCCCGACGCGCTGCGCGTGATCCGCGACGGCGTCCCGGTGTACGAGCCGTGGCACGCCGGCGGGCTCGTCTCGGTCCTCCAGCCCGAGGCGCTCGGGCGCATCCTGCTACACCGCGGTCAGTTCCCGACCGCCATCGGCGGCGGCCTCGCCGCCGTCCTCGAAACCGAGTCCACGAGCGCGCTCGCGGGCGACACGTCCGCGACGGTGGCCCTGTCGCCGGTGGCCCTCCGCGGAGTGGCCGACGTCGCACTGGGACGCCGGGCCGGACTGCATGTCGGCGGGATGCGGTCCATTCTCGGGCCGTGGCTCGCTCCGGGAGTCCGCTCGGACAGCGGCGTGGCCGTCGTGGATCCGCTCGGTGGGCGTCGCGGCGACAGCCGTCGTCCAGACGTGGCATTCGAGAGCGGCGAGGCGTCGCTCGCCGTGCGCCTCGGCCCCACGTCGCGCCTCGACGCCTCGGGGTGGGCCGCCCGCGACCGGGTCGGGGTGGACGGGGCGGGGCCAGACCGGCGCGACGCAGTGTCCGTCTCCAGCCAGACGTGGTTGGCGTCGGCGCGCCTGCGCGGGCTCATCGGGCAGCGGACGTTCGGGACGGCGCTCGTCTACCACACGCGCGTCGACGGCGCGTGGGGAGACGACGCGGAGGCGCTGAGCGAGACCGCCGTCGGGCTGGACATCGACCGCGCGCTCTCGCTCCGCCACACGGTCAGCGTCGGCATGCGCGTCGCGGACCGGCTCGTCGAGGGCCGGTTTGTTGGTGTGGGCACGGACCGGCAGCGCAGCACCGAGGCGGTCCTGTACATCGCCGACACGTGGTCGCCGACGCTCGCGTGGCAGGTGCAGGGCGGCCTCCGCGCCGAGGCGACTCCGGGAGCGAGGGGCACGCGCGTGCTCGTTGTGCCGCGCCTGTTCGCCCGGTGGGCGGCAGACCGCCTCGTGCTGCGGGCCGGGGTGAGTCGGCAGACGCAGCCCGTGCAGCGCCTCGTCCGCCTCGCGGCCGGGCGGGAGGGACCGCGCGCGCTCGTCACCGCCCGCTGGGCCATCGCCGGGGCCGACGTGCCGCCGGCCTCGGCGTGGCAGGCCGGGGCCGGGGCCGAGTGGGCACCGACGGCCACGCTCGCGCTCAGCGCGGACGTGTACGGCCGCCTCGACCGCGACGTGCTCCGGTCTGTCCCGCAGCCGGTCGGCGCACCGGACCGGTTCTCGGGGTTCGCCGCGACGCGGGGCCGCGCGGCCGGCATCGAGCTGGCAGCTCGGGTCGTGTCGCGGTCGTGGACCGTCTCGCTCGCCGGGGCGGCGGCCGTCGCCGAGGCGCGGACGATGGGCGGCGTGTGGCGTCCGGCCCCGTACGCGCGTCCGCTCACGGCCGGGCTGCTCGCCGAGAGGAGCGTCGGCCCGCTGGGGCTCGGGCTGCGCCTCGACGCCGCCTCGGGCCTGCCCGATGGCACGTCGCGCGCGCCGGCCGATGTCCGGGCGGGCGTCGCGGTGGGCGTCGTCGCCAAGCCCCGCGGCGTGCGCATCGACGTGCTGGCGCAGATGCAGGCGCGCCTCGCCGGGGCGTCCGGCGGGAGGGCCGACGACGCGGCGCTTCCGCTCCCGCTCGCGATGGAGTCCCGCGCGCTACCTGGCATCCCGACGGTGAGCGTCTCGGTGCGGTGGTAACACATGGCGGCTCAGCAGCCGCACGAGGCACAG
>JANPJI010000086.1:0-1708 GCA_031425425.1 Rubricoccaceae bacterium | reverse complement strand
CGCCGACGCTGTCGAAGAACATCCGGACGCCGGTCGCGAACGAGAAGATCTGGAAGCGCCCCGAGAACACGAGCGTCATCGCATCCGCCGGGTCGCCGCGGCGAAACGTCAGGTCGCCGGCCTCGACGGCGTGCTCGGCGGTGACGGAGGCGAGCCACGCGAGATCTGCCTCGGGCTGGTCCGCGAAGACGTCGATGCGGCGGAGGTCGGCGACGGTGATCATCGGGTTGTGGTGGTGACGTTCAGCATCCAGCGGCAAACCGCCGTCTCTCCAACCGTTTCACTTACTTGCCCAGCGTCGCCTCGTCGACGTAGCACCAGCCCCACGTCTCGCCGGGCTCGACGGAGCGCATCACCGGGTGGCCCGTCGAGTGGAAGTGGGCCGTCGCATGTTTTCCCGGCGACGAGTCGCAGCAGCCGACGTGGCCGCACTCCATGCACACGCGGAGGTGGACCCACCGGCGGCCCTCGGCGAGGCACTCGGCGCAGCCGGGCGTGCCGGGCCGGACGGCGTGGACGTGGTCGCCGTGGCTGCACGCCGCGCCGACGGTGAGCGTGACGGGCGTGTCGAGGTCCAGCCACGGGGCCGTCTGGACGGGCGAACGCGGCGGGTCGGCGGGCGTCTCGGGCATGGCAGGAGCCGCCTCGGCGGCGCGGAGGGCGTCGGTGTGGCGCGCTGCGGCCGCGGCGTCGAGGCCGGCGTGGCGCAGGAGGTCGGCCAGAAGGCCGGCGGCGACCTCCGTCTCGGCCGCGACGACGTGGTCCGCACCGGCGCGGCGCAGGTCGGCGGCGGTCGCGGCCGTCGGGGTCGCGGCGACGATGCGGACGGACGGGTTGAGCGCCCGGGCGACCGCCGCGACGCGCGCAGCCGTCTCGGGCGTGTCGTCCGGCACGACGAGGACCGAGGCGCGCCGCAGGCCGACGCCGTCGAGGATGGGCTGGCGCGCATAGTCGCCGCGGAGCACGCGCCGTCCTTCGGCCTCGGCCTCGGTCGCGCCGCCCGGGCTGAGCGTCGCCACGGCGACGGCGAGGCCCGCCGCGTCGAGCGCGCGTGCGAGCGGCCGGGCGACGGCCCCGTAGCCCGCCACGACGACGTGGCCGTCGAGGTCGGCGAAGGCGTCATGGCCCGCGGGAGCGTCGTCGGCGACGGGTGCGGGCAGCGCGTCAACGTCCATCTTCTGCTGGACGCGCGCGGCGAGGCGGCCGGCGAACGGGGCGAGGACCGGCGTGAGCGCCATCAGGACGACCGTCGCGGCAACGAATGTCTGGCTTCCGGCCTCGCCGAGGCCCATCGGGCTCAGCCCGGCTTCGCGGCCCGTGCGCTCCAGCACGAACGAGAACTCGCCGACCTGGGCCAGCCACAGCCCCGCCGCCGCCGCGACCGGGGCCGCCTGCCCCGCCGCACGGACCGCGACGGCCGTCGTGACGCCTTTGACGGCCAGCACGAGCGCCACGACGAGGAGCACGAGCGGCAGGTTCGTCAGCTTGTAGCCGACGTTGAGCAGGAGGCCGACCGAGACGAAGAACGTGGCCGAGAAGAGGATCTGGAGCGGGAGGATCTCGCTCAGCGCGTGCGCCGAGAAGCGGCTCTGGCTCACGACGAGGCCCGCGAGGACCGCGCCGAGGGCGAGGCTCACGCCGGCCAGCCCGACGAGGGCAGCCGTGCCGAGGCAGATCGCGACGACAGTGAGCAGGAACAGCTCCGGCG
>JANPJI010000085.1:0-6629 GCA_031425425.1 Rubricoccaceae bacterium | reverse complement strand
CGAGGCGAGGCCTTTCGCGACTCGCTCGGCCCAGGCGCGGACGTCCGCTTCGGAGAAGGCGTTGGCGAGCGAGAGCAACGGCTCGGTGTGGGCCGCCTTCACGAACCGCGCGAGCGGCTCGCCGCCGACGCGGTGCGTGGGCGAGTCGGGCGTCCGCAGATCCGGCCGGGCCGCCTCGATGTCGCGGAGGGTCGCGAAGAGGCGGTCGTACTGCGAGTCGCCGACGAGGCTCTCGCCGCGAACGTAGTACGCCTCCGCGAGCGCGGCGACGACCCGGCGGAGGTCGCCGGCGACCGACTCCGCGTCGTCCTCCCCAGCGCGGGCGAGCAGGGCGAGCGCCTCCGAGACGACGTCCATCGGTCAGGGAGCCGGCGCGGCGGCGGGAGGGCCGGCGGCCGTGAGCGAATCCAGGAGGCGCTGGCCGCGCGCCCGGTCGATGGTCACCGGCCGGCCGTCGGGCGGCGTCCACCGGAGGCCCTGGACCTCGACCGTCGCGTCGGTGAAGAAGGCCCCGGTGCCCTCGCCCCAGAGGACGAGCGACGAGTCCGCTGTGTAGGTCTGCGAGGTGCCGGCGTTGATCCAGTACGGGCCACGGTCGCCGTCGACCGAGACGCGGAACGACTGGAGGCCGTCGCCTGCGGCGCTGACCGTGACCGAGATCGGAAGCTGGAACTGCGGACCGCCCGCGGCGGCCCCGACGCCCGCGCTGTCGATCTGCGCCGCCGCGCCGTCCGTGGCGGCGAGCGGCTCGTCCGGCTCGTCGGCCGTGCGGAAAACCAGGAAGTAGACCGCCAGGGCAAGCGCGGCGACGACGGCGGCGAAGAGGCCGAGGATCGACGCCCAGTTCTTGTCGTAGGGCCGCCGCGCGCCGCGGACGCCGGGCCGCGCGACGCGGGCCCCGACGATGGGCGGGGGGACGATCGGCGGCAGGTCTGTACGGAGCGCCTCGACCGGTGCGGGCACCGTCGGCCGCGGCACCTCGATCCGGGGCGCCGGCGGCGGCACGGCGGGCACCGCCGGGGCCGCGCTCCCGGGTGCGGACTCCAGGAGGCCGGGCGTCTCGAGGTCCGATAGCGGCGGCAACGGAGCGACGGGCGGGGCCGTCGCCGGGTCGTAGTCCGGGTGCAGTTCGCCGCGGTACGCGCCGTTCAGCGAGCGGCCGTACGCCTCCACGACCTCGCCCTGTGGGAGGCCGACGGCGCGGGCGTACGACCGGAGGAAGGCCCGGAGGTAGACCTCGTTGTAGGTCGGGTCGCCGACGAGGAGGCCATCCTCGAACCGCTTGAGGACGTCGACCGGGATGCGGGTCTCCTGCTGGACCTGCGAGAGCGTCCGCGACTGCGCCTCGCGGACGAGGCGGAGGTCGTCTTCGAAAGCGGGCACGGGCGCGGCGGTGGTGGTCCGGAAAGGTAGCAACGGGTGCCTTCCCCCGAACGCGGGGCTGCCAACGCGGACCGCCCGCCCCGGCCCACCACGACCGGGACGGGCGGCGCGCCTCCCCATCGGCGAACACACAGAGGATCAGCGGACGACCACGAGGCGCTGCGACCGCGCCTCGGAGCCGGCCAGAAGCCGCACGACGTAGACACCCGCCGGCAGCGCCGAGGCGTCGAGCGCGAACGGGTGCGTGCCCGCCGCGAGCGGTCCGTCGTGGACGCGCGCCACGCGGCGGCCCAGCGCGTCGAACACGTCCACGCGCACGTCGCCGCCGGCCGGCACGGCGACGCTCAGCGACACGCGCCCGGCGGCCGGGTTCGGCCACGCCGCAACCGCCAGCGCCGACGGGGCGGCCGTCCCCGGCACGTCGCCCGGCCCACTCTCGATGGCGACCGGGTTGACGAGCGAGTCGGCCGCGATGGCGAACTCCCCGAACGTCGTCAGGCCGGCGGCGCACAGCCGGCCCGCGGTCAGCGTCGACGCGCGGGGCGTCCACGCGAGACCGGGACGGGCGCGCGTCGCGACGAGCAGCTGCCCCGCGTTCCGGACGCCGTACAGGCCGTCGATGTCCAGGCACGCCTCGTAGGTGATGCCGGCGAGTCCGTCGGCGGTGAGCGCCCACGAGCGGTTCGGAGAGACGGCGTTCGGGGTGACGGTCGACCCGTCCGGGGCCGTCGCGGAGCCCTGGAAAGCGCCGCGCTGCGGGGCCTGCGCGAAGCGGGCCGCGTAGAGCGTGCCGCCGCTGGCCCCGGCGCGCGCGGGGGTCCCGGTCACGGCCGGGTTGGTCTCCACCACCACGTCCACGCCGGGGCCGTCGAGGACCGGCCCGGTCTCGCCTGGGAGGATGGCCGCTTCGTCGACGTCATCGGGGAGGGCGAGGCGGGTGCACTCGCTGAATTCGCTCGTGCGGTAGAGCGGCGGCAGTCCGCCGCTCGGCGAGAGCACCTGCGTGACGGTCGCCGTGAGGGTGACGCCCGCATCGGCGATCCGCCGCAGGTCGGGCCCCGCGTCGGCGAGGTCGATCTCGATGGCCGTCCGCGTGTCCGCCGTCGTCGTAAGCCCGAAGGAGGACGTTGCGCCCTCGCCGTAGCCCGAACCGTCGCAGACCCCCGAGAGGTACACCTCGACGCGGTGCTGGAGCGTCCCGCCGCCCTCGGTCGCCGGCGGCGTCGCGACGGGGATGAGGAGCGTCGAGTCGCCGGTGACGTTGTCTACACGCAGGGTCGGGTTGAAGAGCCGGGGCGTGAGCAAGAAGCCCGCGGGGACGCCGGGGCCGTCGGGCGCGGCGATGCCGGCGTCGAGGCCAAGCGCGCCGTTGCCCAGGAACGAGCCGTTGGTGACGTAGAGCCGCCCGAAGGCCGTCGTCGAGATCCCGTTGCGGCCGTTGTCCCAGAAGACGTTTCGCGTGGCCGCGTTGAACGGCGGGAAGCCGTCGTCGCCGGGAGTCTCGCCGACGCGCGCATCCGCCCCGAGGACAAACAGGCCGTCGCGCGTGTTCGGGACGCGTTGCTGCCCGGGCGCGGCCAGCCCCGAGAGGCCGACGAGGTTGCCGACGAGCGTCACCTCCGTGCGCGCGTCGCGCGTCTGGTACGCGGCCACGCCGTCGCCCACGTTGCCCGCGACGACGTTGAGGAGCAGGACCGACTGCCCGTAGAAGGCGAGCACGCCGCCGCCGACTTCGGCCTCGGGGAACTCGGGGTCCGACACCCAGCCCGCCCCGTTGGACAGGGGAGCACCGGTGGCCGAGACGCCGATGCGGTTGCCGATCACGAACGCGGCGTCGTCGAAGCGCGTGCCGCCTCGCGCCGCTGGTGCCGCGCCGCGCCGCGCGCGGGCGAGCGTCGCCTGCCAGCCGCCGCGGGTGGACGCGAGGGCCTCGGCGAGGACGCCCGATAGGTCGTCGCCGGGGCGGCGCGTGTCCAGCCGGCCCGGCCGCGCCGTGGTCGTGTCGGCCGCGCTCGCGATGCCGGGCGCGAGGTACACGCCGGCGTACTCGTTGCCTGAGATGACGTTGCCGAGCGCGAGCAGCGCCCCGTTCGTGGGCAGCTGCGTGGCCTGCGCCAGGCTGGGGCCGACGAGATTCGGCGCGCCAGCAACGAGGATCCCGACGATGTTCGGCCGCGCCTCGACGCCCGACGGGTCGGTCCCGATGTAGTTCGAGAATGCCACGTTCTTCTCGGAGTCGAGAAGCAGCCCGATGCTGTGGCCTGAGATCACGTTGCGCCCGCCCTCGGCCCCGATGTAGGTCCGCGAGCCGCCCGCGACGATGATGCCGAACGGCGTCCGCGCGTCGCCCGTGAGCGCCACCTGGCCGTCCGCCCGCAGCCCGAGGTAGTTGTTGCGGACGAAGACGTAGGTCGACGCGATCTGCTCGGGCGTCGCGTCCGGCCCAGCGTAGTCGAAGAAGCCGGCACCGAAGACCACGATCTGCGCGACGCGGTTGCCGGCGATGAGGTTGCGGGGGAAGCCGGGGTCGCCGATGACCACGCCGCGAACGCCCGGCGAGAGCACGCCGTTGACGCGGTTGCCGGTCGCGACGACGCCGAAGTCGTTGCCGAGCGGCGTCAGCCCGTTGGCCGTCAGGCCGATCGTGTTGCCGACGATGCGCGTGCCGAGGGGGGCCGCGCCGAGATCCTCGGAGTCGTTCAGCACGATCCCGATGGCCTGGTTTCCGGAGATCACGTTGCCCTCGGCGGACGAGGCCCCGCCAATCTCGGTGAAGAGCACCCCGCCGCGGAGAAAGACGCCGACGTTGTTCGAGAGCGAGTCGGTCCCGGCCGCGTTGGTGCCGATGAGGTTGCCGCGGATGTCCGTGTCGAAGGTCGCGGCCGTCGCCGCTGGACCCGCCTCGGTGCCGATGATCACGCCGTACAAGAGCCCGGAGATGACGTTGCCGGGCGCGGCACCGGGGGCGGACGGCGCGCCACCGATGACGGTCGAGTCCGCCGAGAGGATGAAGATGCCGAAGCTGGAGCGCGGGTCGGAGGCGGTTGCGAGCATGGCCGTCCCGCTGGCCGTGACGCCGATGTAGTTGCCCGCGACGACCGTGGCGTCGGCCCCGTCGCCGGAGATGGTGATGCCGGCCGCGGTCTCCCCGGCGACCGTCCCGGCGGGCGTCGGCGGGACGCCGATGACGTTGCGCTGCGCCGCGGTCGCGCCGCCGATGACGTTCTCGCGCGAGCCGACGATGAGGACGCCGACCTGGTTGCCGCGCAGCGTCGTCCCGTCGGGGTCGACGCCGATGTAGTTGCCCTCGACGGTGTTGCCGCCCGGCCCCTCGATGCGGATGGCCGCCCGCGTGAAGCCGACGAAGGCGAAGCCGCGGACGGTGCTCTCGCCCGCGGCGAGCACGAGGCCCGTCTCGACCGTCCCGGCCCCGGCCACGACGACGAGCGGGGCGGCTCCACCACGCGCCGCGCCGGCTGCCGAGGCGTCGACCGTGACGGGCTCGGTGACGGTGGGCAGCGGTTCCGTGAGCGTGATCGTCGAGACGCCGCCGCGGCGCTGCGCCGCGGCGAAGTCGAACACCACCCTGTCGTCGCCGGTGACGGCGTTGGCCGTCTGGATCGCCCCACGGAGTGTGCACTGCTCGCCCGGCGTGCCGGCCTCGGTGTCGCACCGGCCGTCGGCCGGGTCGGGGTCAGGGTCGTCGTCGGTGTCGTTCACGACGATGTCTTCCTCGACGGCGATGCCGTAGATGTACGCCGCGCCCCGCGCGCTGTTCTTCGCCCACGCGCCGACGAGCGCCGCCTCACCGCCGATGGCGACGGCGGATCCGAAGCGGTCGTTCGGGGTCCAGTCCGACGCCGTCAGCTTGGCGGTCTCGCGCCACGTCCCGTCGTAGGCGAAGAGGTACGCCGCGCCGCGCTCGACGGGGCCCGAGGTGTCGGTCGGATCGACGCGGGCGTACTGCGCGCCGACAACGGCGTGGTCGCCCGAGAGCGCGACGGACCCGCCGAACCGCTCGTCCCAGCGGTCGGGGAAGGTCGGCGGGCGGTCCGAGGCCACGAGCCGTTGGCGCTGGACCCATGCGCTGCCGTTCCACTCGTACACGAACGCCGCGCCGCCGGCATTGCCGCCCGCTCCGCTCTCGTCCGCCCCGACGAGCGCGCGGTCGCCGTTGAGGGCCACGGCAATCCCGAACCGGTCGCCCGGGGTGATCTCGGTGCCGCGGAAGCGGGCCTGCGCCGTCCAGGACGTCCCGTTGAAGATGTAGGGGACGACGGACCCGCGCTCGAAGTTGTCGCGGTAGGCCCCGACGAGCACGCGGTCGCCGGAGATGGCCACGGCGTAGCCGTAGTTGTCCCCGGGCGCTGCCTGCCCGGCACCGAGCTGCTGCTGGAGCACCCACGAGGAGCCGCTGGCAGCGTAGACGAACGCCGCGCCCGTCGCCGTCCCGGGCGTCGTAGACGAGTACGACGCCCCGACGATGGCGCGGTCACCGGACATGGCGACGGAGAAGCCGTAGTCGGCGACGAGCGTGGCCGGGGGAACGAGGCGCGCGCGCTGCGCCCAGGCGGCACCGGTCCAGACGAAGGCGTACGCCGCGGCGATGCCGGGAGCCGTCACGAAGGCGCGGTCGCCGGAGATGGCGACGGCCCAGCCGAACTGGTGGTTGGCCGCGCCGTCGCTCGCGCGGAGCGTGTTCTTGGGCACCCACGCGCCGTTCTCGAACTCGAAGGCGTACGCCGCGCCGCGGCCGGACTCGCGGCCGTAGGCCCCGACGAGCGCGTGCGTCCCTGAGACGGCGACCGAGAAGCCGAAGCGGTCCTGCGCCACGCCGTCCGCAGCGACGAGGCGCGTCTCGCCGCCGAGCGCGGCGGCGGCGGCACCGGCGAGGCCGGCGGCGTCCGGCGCGCCCTGCGCGCGGACGGCATCGGCGAGGGCCGCGGGCACCTGCGCGCGGAGCGCAGGCGCGGCGAAGACGGCCAGGACGGCGAAAAGGCAGGCGGGGTGGCGGAGCATGGCGGTGCCGGGAAGCAGCAGAGACAGATCGAAGAGCACGGGCAAGACCTAACGGACGACCGTAAGCCGCTGCGCGACGGCGGCAGCGCCGCCCGTCGCGCGGACGACGTACACGCCCGCCGGCAGCGCCGAGGCGTCGAGGCGGAAGGCGTGGTCGCCGGCCGCGAGCGGGCCGTCGTGGAGGACGGACACGCGGCGGCCGAGCACGTCGTAGAGGTCGACGCGGA
>JANPJI010000084.1:0-1582 GCA_031425425.1 Rubricoccaceae bacterium | reverse complement strand
CAACGGACCGTCCCCTCGTTGCGGAACAGGCCCGAGATGCGGTTGTCCGGCGCGTCGACGAACCGGACGAACCCGCGGTTGGTCGGGGCCGCCTCGGTGGAACCGCCCGAGGACCGCCCGCCGACGTTCGTGTAGCGGATCTGCAGGCCTGTCCCGCCGACGTCGAGCATGCCGCCGGTCGAGGCGGCAACAAGCCCCGAGGCCCACCCGCCTGTGTCGACGACGAACGTGCCGGCGGGCGCGCCCGCGACTGTCCCCGCGATCTCGTGCCAGACGCCGTTGCCGGCCGTCGCCCCCCCGAGGAGGTACGTCGCGCCGGCGGCGACGGCGACGGTCGCGTTCTCGTGCCGGCTCGACGCCTGGAGGTCGAGCGTGCCCGCCCGGACGTCGACGGTCCCGCCGACCGTGTTCAGCACGACGCGCTCGAACCGGGCCGTCGCGGAGCCGGTGGTGCGGACGGTGCCCGTGTTGGTCCACACCCCCGGGCCCTGGCTGTTGACGCCGACGCCCTGGAGGGTGGCGTCGGCGGCGAGGGCGATCTCGAACAGGCCGCTGCCGGTCGAGGAGTAGCCCTGGTAGTAGAGCGTCCGGCCGCCCTCCCATCGGAGCGTGCCGTCGTTGACGAGCGCCGCCGAGAGCGTGCGGTCGGCTGCGCCGAGCCAGCGCAGCGTGCCGCCGAGGGCAACGGTGAGCACCTTGCCGCCAGGCGGCACGTAATACGCGTCGGTCCGGACCTGCCCGCCGGTCCAGTCCAGACGCCCCTCGACGGCGACGGGGCCGTCGAAGACGAGCGCGTCTGAGGTCCCGGCACCGACCCCGCCGATGGTGAGCACGGTGCCCGCGGCGATGGTGGACGGCCCCGTGCCGAGGGTGAGGACGAAGCCGGTCGCGTCCAGCGCCGCGCCGGCGCTGAGCACGAGCGCCTGGGCCGAGGCGGGGCCGGTGAGGCGGACGCTCGCGCCGGCGATGAGGGCGCGGTCGGCGGGACCGGGGACGGCACCGCCGGACCAGTTCTGGGCGCTCTGCCACGTCTGGCCGTCGCCGGCGCCGGTCCACGTGCGGTCGGTTGCGTGGGCGGCAGTAACGAGCAGGAGCGGGGCAAGTCCCGCGAGGAGGAGGGCCGAACGGCGCATCGGGGCAGGGGAGAGTCTCCCCATAGGGCGACGTTTCGGCTTGGCGTTTCGTCCAGTCGAACTCCTTTGTCAAACCTTCACAACAGGCGGTGTCTCCGCTCTGCAATCACCTGGGCAGGTTCAGCAGGAGCGAGACGTGGAGCTGCCCCGCCATCGGCGACGCCTCCCCGAGCGCGTGGATGCACGAGAGGTCGATCCCGACGACGCTGAACCGGAACCCGGTGCCGAACGTGAGCAGTCGGCGGTTCCCGTTCAGCGGGTCCTCGTAGAAGTGCCCTGTCCGCAGCGCGAGCGTCTCGTCGAAGACGTACTCGACGCCAGCCTCGACCGCGAGCTGGCGGAGCGCCCCGAGGCGCTCGTCGCCGTCTGCTCCGGCAGCGCCGTCGTGGTCGACCGCGACTGGCCCCCAAGACGAGAACAAGGCCGAGACGAATGAGGCCGGTGCCCCG
>JANPJI010000083.1:0-2454 GCA_031425425.1 Rubricoccaceae bacterium | reverse complement strand
GCTCGCCGTCCGCGGCGCGCGGACGCCCGTCGGCCGCGTTCGCGACCTGACCGTGGACGGGGCCGCAGGTCCGCTCGCGGCGCGCCTGTACACGCCGCGGGGCGTGGGGACGCCCCCGCTCGTCGTGTTCTACCACGGCGGCGGCTTCACCGAGGGCGACCTCGACACGCACGACGAGCCGTGCCGCATTCTGTGCCGCCAGGCCGGGCACGCCGTGCTGAGCGTGGCCTACCGTCTCGCGCCCGAGCACCCGTTCCCCGCCGCCGCAGACGACGCCGTGGCCGCCTTTCGCTGGGCGCAGGCCCACGCCGCGCGCCTCGGCGCGGACGCCGCCCGCGTGTGCGTCGCCGGCGACAGTGCGGGCGGGTGCCTCGCCGCCGTCGTGGCGCAGGTCACGCGCGGCGACCGCCCGCCGGCCGCCCAACTCCTGATCTACCCCGCGACCGACACGCCCACGGACCGCCCCTCTCGGAGCCTCTTCGACGGCTACCTGCTCCCCGACGGCCTCCGCGCGGCGTTCTTCGACGTCTACACCGCGGGCACCGGGGCGGACGACGCGGACCCGCGTCTCTCGCCGGGCCTCGCCGAGCGCTTCGACGGGCTCGCGCCCGCGCTCGTCTCGACGGCCGGCTTCGACGTGCTCCGCGACGAGGGCGAGGCATACGCCGCGGCGCTCCGCGATGCGGGCGTGCCCGTGGCCCTGTTCCGCGAGCCTGGCCTGCCGCACGGGTTCGTCCACCTCGCGGCCGTCAGCCCGGCCGCGCGCCTCGCCACCGTCGCCACGGCCCGCCACTGGCGCGCGTTCGTCGCCGCCCACACGTCATGAAACTGGACCTCACGGGTGGCGTGGCCGTCGTGACGGGTGCCGCCTCCGGCATCGGCCGGGCGACGGCGCTGGCCCTCGCGCGGCGCGGCTGCGACGTCGCCCTCGCAGACCTGGACGCCACTGGGCTGGCCTCGGCCGCAGCCGAGGCGCGCGCACTCGGCGTGGCGGTCACCGAGCACGTCTTGGACGTGGCCGACGCCGCGGCGGTCGCCGCCTTTCCCGAGGCCGTCCTTGCGGCGCACGGGCGCGTGACGGTGCTCGTCAACGCCGCGGGCGTGTCGCTGCTGGGGCGCTTCGAGCAGGTCACGATGGACGAGTTCCGCTGGCTCGTCGAGATCAACCTTTTCGGGACGGTCGGGATGACGAAGGCATTTCTGCCGGTGATGCAGCGCGAGCAGGCGGCGCAGATCGTGACCATCTCCAGCCTGTTCGGCATCCTCGCGCCGGCCGAGCAGACGGCGTACGTCGCATCGAAGTTTGCCGTGCGCGGCTTCAGCGAGTCGCTCCGCCACGAGCTGGACGGGACGACCGTCGGCGTGACGGTCGTGCATCCGGGCGGCGTCGCGACGGCGATCGCGCGCAACGCCCGCGTCGCGGCGGCCGTGGATGCGGCTGCCGAGGCGGGCAAGATGGCGCGCTTCGAGCGGACGTTCCTCAAGACGCCCGCGTCGGTCGTGGGCGAGGCGATCGCGCGGGCCGTCGAGCGCCGAGCGCCGCGCCTGCTCGTCGCCGACGGTGCCCGCGCCGGGGCACTCTTGCAGCGCCTGATGCCGGTCGGCTACTGGCGGCTGCTGCGGATCCCGTTCAACCGCCTCTCGCGCGGCTGATCGCGCCGCGCTGGCCACGCGGATCCTGCCGCGCCCACGCCGGTCCGACCCATCACCTCCCCCGCACGAATGCGCCTCGCCCTCGTCGCTCTTCTCGTCCTCATGGCGTGCCGCGAGGCACCGCCGCCGCTGCTCCACCTCGCCCACACGCCCATGACGCCCCTCTATGACTTCCGCACCGACACCGCCGACGGCTGGTTCGTCGTCAACGACGGCGTGATGGGCGGCCACTCGGACGGCCACGTCGCCCACGAAGCCGGCGCGCTCGTGTTCTCGGGCACGCTCGTCACCCGCGACGGCGGCTTCACCGCCACGCGGACCGATAAGGCGGCCGACCTCTCGGGGGCGAGCGCCGTCGAGCTCGTCGTCCGCGGCGACGGGCGGACGTACAGGCTCGAGCTCTCGGACGGCGTGTACCGGCAGGGCGAGATGGTCTCGCGCACGGCCCCGTTCGCGACGGCCTCGTTCGAGACGACGGGCGAGCGGCAGACCGTCCGCGTCGCGTTCGCAGCCCTCGACGCGACCGTCTTCGGCGAGCCGGTCGACGTGCCGGCATTCGACCCGTCGACGCTGGCCGGCGTCGGCATCTTCATCGCCGACGGCCGGGACGGTCCATTCCGGCTCGAAGTCGAGTCGATGCGGGCCGTCGAGTAGGCACCTCGGCCGGCTTCGTCTGCCCGGTGCGCTCAGCCGCCGTAGGCGTCGCGCTCGTCCTCCGGGCGGTTGCGGCGGCCGCGGACGAGCTTCTCGACCACCTCGGGGTCGGTGAGCGTGGACGTGTCGCCGAGGGCGTCGTGCTCG
>JANPJI010000082.1:0-5998 GCA_031425425.1 Rubricoccaceae bacterium | reverse complement strand
GCGCGGCATCAGCACGCGGACGTCGACGCCGCGCAGCGCAGCGAGCGCGAGCGCGCCGAGGATGCGCCCGTCGGGGACGAAGTAGGGCGTCGCGATCCACAGCCGCTCCTCGGCGGACTCGATGGCGTGGGTGTACAGCAGGCCGCACGTCTCGACGTCGTCGGACGGGCCGGAGGAGAGCACGAGGGCGGCCTTGTCCGCCGGGGCCGGGCGGGGCTCCCAGTCCAGCGCGTCGAGTTCCGTGCGGCAGGCGTAGTACCAGTCGCGGGTGAACGAGAGCTGGAGCGCCTGCACTGCCGGTCCCTCGACGGCGAGGTGCGTGTCGCGCCACGGCCCGATCTTCGGGTCGCGGCCGAGGTACTCGTCGCCCACGTTGAGGCCCCCCACGAGCGCCTCGCGGCCGTCCACGACGACGATCTTGCGGTGGTTGCGGAAGTTCAGGCGGAGCTTCTTGAGCCAGTTCCGCGGGCCGGTGAACGCCGACACCTCGACGCCGCCCGCGCGGAGCGTGCGCAGGTACCGGCTCCCCAGCCCCATGCTCCCCACGGCGTCGTAGAGCAGGCACACGCGGACGCCCCGCGCCGCGGCGCGGAGCAGGTGGTCCTGGAAGTCCCGCCCGATGGTGTCGTCGCGGAGGGTGTAGAACTGGGCGAGCACGTAGTGCTCGGCCCGGTCGATGGCCGCGAACACGGCCTCGAACGTGGCCGCCCCGTCCACGAGCAGGCGGGCGTCGTTGCCGCACGAGAACGGGACCGTGCCGAGGGCGCCGAACGCGCGGTCCTCGCCCGCGCTGCGGCCCTCGGCGGGTGTGGGGACGAACGGCGGCTCGCCGAGCCGCGCGCAGAGCGTCGCCTCGGCGCCGTCGTCGAACGCGGCGAGCGCGTCCAGGTAGTCGCCGAACGTGAACCGGCCGACGAGCCAGTACAGCGGCACGGCGACGAGCGGGAACGCGACGAGGGCGAACACCCACGCCGTCGAGCCCTGCGGCGTTCGCGACTTCATCACCGCGTCGACGGCCGTCGCGGCACCGACGAGGTAGAGGAGCGGGACGACGACGAGGGCGGCGTCCCCGAGCGGGAACGGGGCGGCGGCGTCGAGCGCCTCGATGAGGGTGTCCATTCGGGAAGGTAGCCGGGCGGCGCGCCGGCCTGTCCGCCGCGCGGTGAGCAAGGACCGGCAGTCTGAGATCCTGTGCGAGCCGGATCCCCCCTGCGCTCGTTTTCAGGCCTTCCGCACGGGCGTAGCTTGGCCAGTCCCCTGCACCCCGATGGCCCTCTCCGACCTCCTCGTCTTCGTGGATCAGGTCCGCCGCGGCGGCGGTGCCATCGGGGCCGTCTTCCCGAGCAGCCGCGCGCTCGGCCGGCGCATGGTCGAGGGGCTGCCCCCGCCGACGGCACCGCGGCGCGTGCTCGAAGTCGGGGCCGGAACGGGTGCCTTCACGCGCGCGGTCATCGACGCGCTCGGCCCGGACGACACGCTCGTCGTCGTGGAGTTGAACCCGGTCTTCTGCGCCGCGCTCCGCGGCCGCCTCGCGGCGTGGACGGTCCGGCCGGGCGCTCCGCAGGTCGACCTCGTCGAGGGCGACGTGCTGGCGTATGCGCCCGATGCGCCGTTCGACTTCGTCCTGTCGTCGCTGCCGCTCAACGCGCTTCCCGAGGACCTCGTGGCGCGGATCGTGCAGAAGCTGCACGACGTGCTCGCGCCGGGCGGGACGCTCGCCTACTTCGAGTACACCGGTTTTCGCCGTGTCCGCGAGGGCGTCCGGCGCGCCCGCGGCGTCCGCGGCCCCTCGGCCGTCGAGGCCGAGCTGGCACCCCACGTGGTCGGGTCGCGGCGCGTGCTGTGGAACGTGCCGCCGGCGACGGTCCGGCTGGTGCGCTTCGGCGAGGGCCGAGCCGCCGGCGCGCTCGCCGCGAGCGTGCTCGCAGGGGGCTGAGCGGGGCAGGATTGAAACGGAGCGTTACGACTCGAACTCTGCGGCGAGACGCGGAGGTCCGGTCGAAGAGGGAGCGAATGAGGGGGTCAGGCGCGAGCCGGCCGCGGCGTGTACCCGGTTTGCACAGGAGCTCGGGTTCCCCTCCAACCCTCCGACCCGACCCGCATGGGCCAGCAGCAGCTCCTCCTCCTCGTTCTCGGAATCGTCCTCGTGGGCCTCGCCGTGATGGTCGGCATCCAGGCCTTCGGCGAGAACAAAAAGAAGACCAACCTCGACCTGATGACGCAGGACGCCGTGCGCCTCGCGACGGCCGTCCAGGCATGGAAGCTGAGGCCGAACGCGGGCGGCGGGGGGGCGTCGGACAACACGTTCGACCGGGCCACCTTCGGCCAGCTCTCGTTCTCGACGCAGTCCGGCAGCGGCCGCAACGCGACGTACCACACGCCCAACGGCACCTTCCGGCTCAAGCCGTTCCAGGTCACCGGTCCGATCGCGGCACTTGCCCTGCAGATGTTCGGGATCTCCAACACCGGCGATGCGATCGCGGTCGTCGGGATGAGCCCAGACCAGTCGCAGTCGGTCCTCGTCGGCATCTTCATGGCGGACCCGTCCAAGACCATCACGTTTCTTCAGCACCCGTACAACACGACGGTGTACCACAGCTAGCGCGGGATGCTGGATGCGCCTCCTGTCATCCTGAGCCGCGGCCGCCAGACGGCGGTCGCGAAGGATGACCATGAGTCTGGGTTTCGGGGAGCGTGGGAGATGGTCGCGCGGTGCTCCAGTAGTTTGGGCGCTCACCGAAGTTCTCCCCATGCTCGTCCGCCGCCTCATCTCCCTCGCGCTCCTCCCGCTGGCCCTCGCCGGGTGCCGGAGCGCGGCCCCCCTGCTCGCAAGCGTCCCGGCGGCGGCCACCGTGGACGGTGCTGCCGAGGAGTGGGCCAACGGCCTTCGGCCCGTTCCCGGCGAGGCCGGCCTGAGCCTCGGCCTCCGCAACACGCCCGACGCGCTTACCGTCGTCCTCATCGCGGGCGACGAGTGGCAGGCGCGGCGCCTCGCCGCCGGCGGACTCACGCTGTGGCTGGACCCGGCCGGCGGGACTGCGCGTCGCGTGGGACTCCGCTTCCCCATCGGTACTGCCGGCGACGCGCCCGTCGACCTGCCGGACGGCACGAGGGCGGACAGCGGACCGCTCCGCGAGGCGTTCGAGGCGTCGACGGCGCGCCTCGAAACGGTCCGCGACGGCGACGCCCGGCCGGCTGCCATCGGGAGCCTGGCGGGCGTCGAGACGGCGGCGGCGTGGACGCCGCGCGGGCTCGTCGTCGAGATCCGCCTTCCTCTGCGCGGGCCTGCCGCGGCGGCGTTCGCCGGTGAGGCGGCCGTCGGGACCGTCGGGCTCGGCATCGAGATGGCCGAAATCCAGCGCCGCTCGTCCGGCCCGCCGCCGCCGTCGCTGACGGGGCGCAGCGCCGACGGCCGCATCGACGACTACGGAGCCGACCGCCAGAGCGGGCGCGAGACGGCAGCCCCGCAGGACCAGACGCGCCGCCGCACGGCCGGCACGACGACCACGTGGGTCGGCGTCGCGCTCGCGCCCTGACCGACCGAGCCTCAGCCGGCGACGAGCGCGCGTACGGCCGCGACCTCATCGGCGTGGATGGCGTGCCCGAGGCCGGGGTAGACGCGGAAGTCGGCGGCCGCGCCGAGGTGCTCGAAGACGGCCGCCGACGCCTCGAAGCGGCTCAGCGGAATGTGGGGGTCGTCCGGCGCGACGCCGGCGAAGACCGGCAGCCCGTCGAGGCGCGCGGCGTAGTCGAGCCGCGCCGAGCCGTCGGGCCCGTTCGAGGTCCCGATGAGCCCGCCGGAGAGCCCGAACGCCGCGGCGAGCCCGAGGCGCGTGGCGTGGCGCGCGGCGACTTCGAGCGCGAGGCACGCGCCCTGCGAAAACCCGCCCAGGACGACGCGCGCCACGCCGGCCGCCTGCGCCGCCTCGACGGCGGCGACGACGGCGGCGACGGCGTTCGACAGGTGGGGCTCGTTGGCTGCGAGCGGGGCGAGGAACGAGAGTGGGTACCACGTCCCGCCCGGTGCCTGCGGGGCCACGAGCGCGACGCCCTCGACGCCGCGGGCGATGTCGTGGCCGAGCCCGACGATGCCTTCGGCCGTCGCGCCGCGGCCGTGGACGAGCACGAGCGCCGTGTGCGCGTCGGCGAGCGGGACGCCGGCGGTGAGCAGGGCGGATGTCGGCATCGGGCGTCTCGGAAGGCGGGCACGGCCGTACGCCCGGCCGGGGGCGCGGGTCCGCGTCACCCCACCCGGCGGACCTCAGCGAGGGCCGTCAGGCGGCTCGTCGTGCGCAGGAACTTGTCCGCGATGGCCCGCTCGATGCCCCGCGCGCCGGCCGACGTGAACCAGTCCGCGGGCTCGGCCTCAGACGTGAACGAGAGCACGGGCGGCTCGGGCAGGCCGTACAGGTCGTCCGCGACGCGGAGCAGGCGCAGCGCGTCGTCGGTGGATGCGATGCGGACGCCGTCGATGAACAGGGCGCGGCTCTGCGCGAGGTCGGCCGTGAGGCGCGTCCGCTCGGTCGTCGTCGTGAGCGCGAGCAGGTCCGGGAAGGCGAGCCAGCGCTTCGGGTCCGGGGCCGCGTCGAAGGCGGCCTGCATCGCGGCGCGCGTCGCGTCGGGCGGGCCGATCCAGGCCGTGCCGGGCTTGTCGAGGCCCTGCCGGTAGTCGGCTCCGCCGACCGGGACGACGTGGTACTGGTCGGCGAACTCCTCGGTGATGAACCGCTCCAGCCGGTCTCGGCCAAAGGCGGCCGAGACGAACGCGTCCGGCTCGGCGTTGGACGTCGCGGCGAGGGTCACGCGCTTCTCGCGCAGCGCCCGGAGCACGGCGATGAGGCGGACCTCGCTCGCCGGGTCGTCCAGCTCGACCTCGTCGAGGCACAACACGCGCGCCACCGAGGCGACGCGCTCGGCGTAGGCGTCGGGCGTCTCGGCCGAGCGGAAGAGGGCGGACGAGTGCGTGTACGCGCACGCGACGGGCGACGCACCGGGCGTGACGGGCGTGGTGAGCGCGTGGTGGATGGCCGCCAGCAGGTGCGTCTTGCCTGTCCCGACCGGCCCGACGAGGTAGATCCCGCCGCGCAGACCCGTCTCCCTCGACGGCCCGAGGCCAAACCACTTCGGCCGGCCGTAGCGGACGCGGACGAGACGCACGAACGCGCGCGCACGCTGGAGCGCCTCGGCCTGGCTGGCCGTCTGTGGGACGTACGCGGCGAAGCGCGCCTCGTCGTAGCGCGCGGGTGGGGCGAAGGCGTCGGGTGTCACGGAGAGGCCTCGGCCGGCTGCTGGCTGCTGGTGCTGGGGGGCGCGGCGTCGGGGCGCGCGGCGAGGAGGGCGGCGGCGACGAGGACGGCCCCGCCGGCGAGGGCGAACGGCCCGAGCGTCTCGCCGAGGACGACCACGCCGAGCGCGCTCCCGATCACGGGCTCGACGTTGCCGATCACGCCCGCCCGCGCCGACTCGACGCGCATCACGGCCCACGTCCACAGCACGAACGTGCCGGCCGTGCAGGCGACGCCGAGGAACAGGACGGCCGCGAGGCTCCAGCCGGTGAGGGCCGGCGGCGGACCCTCGCGCCACACCGCGAACGGGAGCACGAGCAGACCTCCGAGCGCGAACTGCAGCGCCGTCGCTGGGAGCGCGCCCACGCGGAGCGCGACGCGCCGCGAGAGGAGCGTCCACGCCGCCGCCCCGGCCATGCTGGCGACGCAGAGCGCGTCGCCTACGATTGTCCGGCCTGGCCCCGGCACGCCCACGAGCAGGACGACGCCGAGGGCGGACAGCGCGACGGCCACCCATGCGGTCCGACCGGCCCGCTCGCCGTCCACGACGGCCGCGCCGATGGCGAGCAGCGGCGGCGCGACAGCGACGATCAGGGATGCGCTCGCGGCCGTCGTCCGGGCGAGGCCCTCGAACTGGAGCACGAACATGACGTAGCCCGCCAGGAACGCCCCGGCGAGGATGCGGCCGGCGTCGGCAGGGCCGACCTCGCCCG
>JANPJI010000081.1:0-3746 GCA_031425425.1 Rubricoccaceae bacterium | reverse complement strand
CTGATGGTCCAGACGGGCACCGGCAACGGGCTCTCGGACGTACTCCCGGCCGGCGCCGCTGAGGCACTCGGCGGCGGGCAGGGCCGACAGGTCGAGAACGAGGTCCTCGTGCTGCGCCAGTCCGACGTCCTCGCCGAGCGGACCGCCACGGACCTCGTGACCACGTATGCCGCGAACCCCACACTCCCGATCCTCCAGACCGAGGACGGGTCGCCGCCCTCCGTCGCGGCCGTGGCGGAGCGGCTCCGCCGCTCGCTCGTGATCGCCCCCGAGGGCCGCGACCTCGACGCCATCCGCGTCTCGGCGACGAGCACGTCGCCCGACGAGGCCGCCCTGATCGCCAACCGCTACGCCGCGGCCTACCTCGTCCGCACCCGCGAGGGCAGCCGCGCCAGCGTCAACGCCACCCGCACGTTCCTCGAAGGGCAGGTGGACTCGCTCCGCGGCGAGCTCGCCACGCGCGAAGACGCCGTGCGCGCGTACATGACCCGCGAGGGGGCGGTCCGCCTCGACGAGGAGGCCGACCGCCTCGTGACCCAGATCGCCGCCCTCCAGGCGCAGCGCGACGACGCCCGCATCGCCGGCCAGATGAAGGGGGCCGCGGCGGCGGCCATCGGCCGCGAACTCGGCCAGGTGGAGCCGCGCCTCGGCGAGCGCATCGCCGCCCGCATCGCGCCCGGGACGGAGGCCGAGATCGCCGCGGCGCAGGAGCAGATCCGCCGGCTCCAGACCGACCTCGAAACGTACTACGGCCGCAACCCCGAGCTCCGCTCCGCGGCGGACGGCGACGTCCCGGCCGTCATCGCGACGCGGCGGAGCCAGATCCAGCGCCTCCGCACCCGCGCGGCCACGCTCTCGGACCAGTACGCCTCGGGGGCCGTCCGCTCGGGCGGCGTCGACCCGTCGGACGAGGGCGTCGGGCGCGTCTCGGAGCTCCGCCGCCGGCGGACCGACGCCCAGATCGAGCAGTCCGGCTTCGGCGCGCAGGCGCAGGTCATCAACGGCCGGCTCGCGGAGTACGAGGGCGAGCTGTCGCGCATCCCCAGCCAGGCCGTCGAACTTGCCCGCCTCACCCGCGACCGCCAGTCCACGGAGGGCCTCATGGTGGCCCTGCAGGAGCGCCTCCAGGAGGCCCGCGTGGCCGAGCAGTCCGAGCTCGGCTACGCCGAGGTCGTCCGCGCCGCCGCGGCCCCCGGCCTGCCCTACGCCCCGAACCGCAAGCGGATCGGGATGCTCGGGCTCCTGCTCGGCCTCGGCCTCGGGCTCGGCCTCGCCGTCATGCGGACGCGCCTGGACCACCGGCTCCACCGCCCGGACGACCTCCGCGACCGCGGCATTACGGTCCTCGGGACGCTCCCGGACATGGCGACGCTCGTCCGCGAGGACTTCGGCGGGGCCGAGACGGTCGAGGTCGGCGGGCGGCGCGTGGACACGCACCTCGCCGCCCTGCTGACGCCGCTCTCGCAGGCCTCGGAGGGCTACCGCTCGCTCCGGACGTCCGTCCAGTTCTCGCGGCCCGACGTCGTCGTGCGGACGCTCCTCGTGACGAGCTCCAGCCCCTCCGAGGGCAAGTCCACGACGGCGGCCAACCTCGCCGTGGCCATGGCCCAGGCCGGCCGCAGCGTGCTCCTGATCGACGCCGACCTCCGGCGGCCCCGCGCCCACGCCCTCTTCGGGACCGCCCGCACGCCCGGCCTCTCGGACGTCCTCTTCCAGCCCATCGAGACGGCCCTGCTCCCGCCCGGCATGTCGCCGTCGGGCGTCGAGGACCTCGACGTGCTGCCGGCCGGGGCCCACGCCCCGAACCCGTCCGAGCTGCTCGGCTCGCGCGCCTTCCGCGACCGCCTCGCGGCCTGGGAGGCCTGCTACGACGTCGTGATCATCGACGCCCCGCCCGTCCTCGCCGCCACCGACGCCGTCCTGCTCTCGACGCAGGTGGACGCCACCGTCGTCGTCGTCCGCGCGGGACAGACCAAGGACTTCGAGCTCGACCGCGCGCTCGACGCGCTCCGGAGCGTCGGCGCGGCGGTCATCGGGACCGTCTTCAACGGCTTCGACCCGGACCAGGCGTACGGCTACAAGTACCGCTACACGACGGGCTACCGCCAGAAGTACGGCTACGGCTACGTCGAGAACGTCGTCGCCGCGATGCCCCCCACCGAGGGGGCCCGGGCCGTATGACGCCGGCCGTCGCCGCGGCGACGTGGCGCGTGTTCTACACCCGCCCGCGCGCCGAGAAGCGGGTCGCCGAGCGCCTCGCCGCCGGCGGCCACGACGTGTTCCTCCCGCTCCGGACGACGCTGCGCCAGTGGACCGACCGCCGGCAGCGCGTCGAGGTGCCGCTCTTCCCCGGCTACCTCTTCGCCCGCGTCTGCGAGCGCGCGCGCCTGGACGTGCTCCAGGACGAGGGCGTCGTCAAGACGGTCACTTTCGGGGGCACGCTCGCGGCGGTGCCCGAGCGCGAGATGACGCTGCTGCGGACCCTCGCCGAGACGCCGGACCTCATCGAGGCCGCCTCGCGGGCAGCCTTCCCGGTCGGGGCCGAGGTGTACGTGTCGCGCGGCCCGCTCGCGGGCGTCCACGGGCGCGTCGTGGGGCACCCCCGCGACCTGTACCTCCTCGTCGAGGTGCCGAGCGTGCAGCAGGCGGTCCGCATCCACCTCCCGGCCGACTGGGCGCTGCGGCCGGCCGCCGCGCCCGCGCCCGACGCGGCGGCCGTCGAGGGGCGGACGGTGCGCAAACGCTTCGTTCGTCCGCAGATGAGATAGAGTATTCAGCGGCGAATACGGGTACTCATTGACCGGCTCGTTCGGGCGTGCCGTCACGGCGAGTTCGCACGGACGCCCGGTTCCCCTTCTCGTGCCGGGGTTATGTTTGCCGGCCCCCCCGACCGACCGGTGGCGCTCTGCAGGACCGTTCGCCGAACGGGACTGACGGGGCGAAGCCGTCGCCCGACGCCTGATTCCCTCGTTTCTCCGCTCGACCGCTCCCCACCCCACGGCTCCGCCGGAACGGGGCGGGCGGGCCACAACTCGGTGGGAGACCGCGTGACCGAGGCGCTCGCCGTCCGCTCCGGAACGCCCGCGCCGCGCCAGGCGACGCGGCGGACGCCGGGCACGGTCGACGTCCTCGCGCTCGTCACCGACGCATACGGCGCCCGCGGCGGGATCGGCCTCTACACCCGCGACCTCCTCGACGCGCTCGCGCAGAGCGGCCACACGGCCCGCGTGCTGCCGCGCAACGTCACCGGCCCGCTCGAGCCGGTCCCGCCCACCGTCGCGTTCGACACGCGCAGCGCCGCCGGGCCGGTCGCCTTTGTGCGGCGCGCGCTCGCGCAGATCGGGACGCGCCCCGACGTCCTGCTCTGCGGGCACCTCAACCTGCTCCCGCTCGCCGCCCTCCTCGCGCGGGCCACCGGCGCGCGCCTCGTGCTCGGCATCTACGGCATCGACGCGTGGACGCCGTCGGCGCGCCGCGGCGTCGGCCGCGCGCTGCGCCACGTGGACGCCGTGTACTCCATCAGCGCGTTCACGCAGGAGCGCTTCGCCGCGTGGGCACCCGTCGCGCGCGCCCGGTCGTTCCTGCTGCCCAACGCGATCCACCTCGACCGCTACGCCGCCGGGCCCAAGAGCGACGCCCTGCTGGACCGCTACGGCCTCCGCGGCCGGCGCGTGCTCATGACGACCGGCCGCATGTCCGCGACGGAGCGCTACAAGGGCTTCGACGAGACGCTCGCCGCCCTCGCG
>JANPJI010000080.1:0-1601 GCA_031425425.1 Rubricoccaceae bacterium | reverse complement strand
GGCTGAGCTTGGAGGCTTCGTGTGGGTCCCAGCTGGCCGAGGCGTCGGTGTGGACGCGCACGAGGGCGCCCTCGTCGCTCGTCGCGACGCCCGCGTCCGTGGTGCCGTCGAGGCGGAGGGCGAGGCCGGCGGGGGCGTCCGTCGACGCGGGCCGGCCGACGAGGTCCGTCGCGCGGGCCTGCGGGAGCAGTTGCCGCGCGTCGTAGCCGACCGTAAACGCGCCGCCGTTGGCGACGAGCGTCGCCGACTCGGCGAAGAGGCCCTGCCATGGGGCGACGGCCGTTTCGCCGTTGGCGGTGACCGGGACGTAGCTCGTGCCGTTGAACGCCTGGTACGTCGTCTGGAAGCTGCCCGTGGAGGGCGCGATGCCGGTGAGCTTGAGCGGGTACGCGAACGGGTTGCCGACGAGGTAGAAGCCGCTCGTGTTCTGCGTAAAGCCCACTGCGAGCGGCACGGTGAACGGCGTGTTCTCGAGCGGGACGCCCGTGAGCCGAAGCTGGAAGAGCGGGTTGTCGAGCGCGTAGCTCTGGCTCGTGCCCGGGCCGTAGATGCCGTTCGAGCCCGGGGCGATGTTCTGGTCGTAGAGCCGCCAGAAGAAGCCCGCGCCGGGATTGAGGTCGTCCGCAGTCGTCGCAGCGGGCGTGTAGGCCGTGCCGTCGAAGCCGAGGAAGAGGTTCGGGCCGGGCGCGGCGTTGTACTGCGGCCCGTACGTCCCGCCGGCGTCCGTTCCGCCGGCGACGCGCTGGACCAGGTTGACCTGGGCGAGGTCGTGCACGTTGAACCGCTGCGCGCCGTCGGCCTTGACGACCGGGGCTGACAGGAGGCGGTAGCCGTTGCCGCGGGCGACGTCGGCCGTTCGGTCCACGAGGACGGTGGCCGCATTGGCGGCGTTCGGCGAGGGCGTCTGCGAGTAGACGAGGCGCGACGTGCCGGAGGGCAGCGCGATGCGCCCGAGCGACTGCGCCGCGGCCGTCCCGGCGTAGTCCTCGACGGCCTGCACGTTCATCCCGAGCAGGCCGAGCAGGGCCGCGTCCGTCGAGCCGAGCTGGCCGTAGACGATCGCGCTGACGAGGTTCACGCCCGTCGCGAGGGTCCCGTCGGGGAAAGTGGCCGCGGCATCCTGGTACAGCGCGACGGCTCCGCGGTCGTTGACGAACGTCCCGGCCGCGAACGTGAGCGCGCCGACGCCGGCCACACCCGTGTTGCCGATCACAAGGCGCCCGGAGGCGTCCAGCGAGCTCGTGCTGATGGTCACCGTCCGGTAGGACGAGTTGGTCGCCACGTCGAAAAAGACGAGCGTGTACGGGCTCAACGAGGTGCTCGCCGGGCCAGTGACCTCGACGAACTCGGCGTTGTCGGCCGCGCCTCCAGTCGGGTCGATCTCGCTGACGAACAGCGCCGGGGCCGGATCGTTGTCGGTGATCGTGAGGACGAACTGGCCCGACGCGCTCGCGCCGCTACTGGCCGTGAACACGAACCGAGCGACCTCAGTCCCCTCGAAGGGAACGTCGTCCACGGCCGTGATCGTCACCGTGGCGAGGGAGCCGGCCGGTGCCCCGACCGGGAACGAGAATGTCCCGGTGAGGCTGACGTCGGCCGCG
>JANPJI010000079.1:0-4196 GCA_031425425.1 Rubricoccaceae bacterium | reverse complement strand
GTTGCCGGTGTACCGCTCTTCCGACTCTGCCGGAGCCGGCACACCGGCGACGCCGAGCGCGTCTCGAAGCCGGCGTAGACCGTGAACGAGTCCGCCTGGAGCACGTCGGCGTCGGCCGGCACGCGGATGTTTTCGCCGACGGCCTCGATGCGGCCGTCGCGCACGACGACGGTCGCGCGCTCGATCACGCGCCCCGGCGCGACCACCACGCGCGCGCCGACGATGGCCGCCGTGCGCGTCACCGCGCGCAGCGGCGTGTCGGCCGTGATGCCGCCGCGCTGGGCGGACGCCGGGAGCGCGGCGAGAGTGGCGAGGAAAAACGCCGCACGGACGGCAGAGAGGGCGATTCGGGACTCGGCGGGACGGCTCGGCGGCATGGGCAGCGGGGGAGACGCGCGCAAGATACCCGGCCGCCCCGCCGTATCCTGCCCCCGAACCCGCCCCGGCCGCCATGTCCACTCTGCCCGCGCTCGCACGCCGAATGACCGCGGAGGAGTACCTCGCCTGGGAGGAGACGCAGGACGTCCGGCACCACTTCTGGGGCGGCGAGGCGTTTCCAGTCCATCCCGAGGACGACTCCCTGGGACCCGACGCCATGGCCGGCGGCACGACGCGCCACGCCGAGATCGGGATCAACGCGGGCACGGCGCTCAAACAGGCGCTCCGCGGCCGGGGCTGCCGGACGTTCTCGGGCGACCTGCGGATTCAGCTCGACGACAGGGGAACGTACGTCTACCCGGACCTGAGCGTGGTCTGCGGTCCGGTCGAAACGGCCGGAGACCGCGACCTGACTCTGCTCAACCCGACGCTCGTCCTCGAGGTGCTCTCGCCGTCGACCGAGGCGTTCGACCGCGGGGGCAAGGCGACCGCCTACCGGCGCCTCCCGTCGCTGGACGTGCTCGTGCTCGTCTCGCAGGACCGCCCGGCCGCCGAGGTGTACCGCCGCGAGGGCGCGCGGTGGACCGTCGAGGACGCCGCCGGGCTCGACGCGACCGTGTCGCTGCTCGGGGCCGACGTGGCGCTGGCGGACCTCTACGACGGGGTCGAGTTCCCGGAGCGCGTCCGCCCGCCGGGGTTCGGCTGAGGCGAGCCCTCGAAGACGCCCCACTCGCGCGCGAGGCCTGCCGCGGCGGGCGTGACGACCTGCCCCGGCGTGAGGCGGATCGTGAGGCGCTTCGTGCGCGCCTGCCGGACGTCCGTCTCGGTCACGACGCGCCGCGGGATCGTCAGGACCGTCGCCGGGGTGGCGTCGGCAGGCGTCTCGCCCTCCCAGGCGACGCCGGGGAGCCAGCGCGCGGTCTCCGGACGGCCGGCGGCGATCCACACGGCCCGGTCGACCTCCAGCCCGGCGTCTGCGCCCGCCTCGACGGCCGCGTACACCGCGGCGCACCCGAGCGCCACGACGGCCCGCTCGCCGACGCCCCACGCCCGCGACAGGCCTGACGGGAGCACGAGGCGTGGCCGGACGGGCTCGACGACCGGCGCATCGGCCACTCCGACCGGGCCGGCCAGGCGGAGGCCAGCCGCCGCGGCACCCGCCGCGGTGTCGATGGACGCGTCGAGGACGAGGCGCGCCGCTGGGCCCGACCGGACGGGGACAGAGACGAGAACGCGGCCGAGGCGCACGACCTCGATGCGCTCCGATCCGCGCAGCGGGGACCCGAAAAGCGCGAGCGCGACGGCGTCGGGCAGGACGGCGTGCGACGTAACCGGGCGCACGGTGAGGGCGTCGGGGCGGGGGAGGGGGCTCACACCCGTCCGGGCGTCGCCTGCCCCGACGCACCGGGCAGGAAGCGCGCCTCGACGTCCGAGATCTTCTGGACGCGCGCGGCGTGGCGCCCGCCCTCGAACGCGACCGCAAGGAACTCGGCGAGCACGCGCCGGCAGGTCTCGACGCCCATCGTGCGGCTGCCGAGCGTTAGCACGTTGGCGTCGTTGTGGGCACGCGCGTTGAAGGCGCTGAAGACGTCCGGGCACAGCGCCGCGCGAACGCCGGGGACCTTGTTGGCGACCATCGCCGAGCCCACGCCGACGCCGTCGAGCATGACGCCGAACCGGGCCTGCCCGCTCTGAACCGCGCGCGCGACGGCGAAGGCGAAGTCCGGGTAGTCGACCGCAGCCTCGGAGTCCGTCCCCACGTCCACGACCGTCCACCCGAGCGCGGCGGCGTGCGCGGCGATGGCGGCCTTGTAGGCGAACCCGGCATGGTCGCAGCCGAGCGCGAGCGTCTTCGGCGGGGCGGGCGTCCGGGCGGCTCCTGTCGCTGCCGTTGCGGTTTCCGGGCTGGAATCCGCCTGCGAGACGAGTGCGACGCCGCGCGCCTTCGCCGTGTCGCGCGCCTGGGCGGTTACGAGCGCGCCCTCCGGGACGGGCACGGACGCCCGGCCGGCCGCAACGGCGGCGAGGACGGTCCGTTCGGAGACGAGCGGTCGGGAAGCCATGCGCCGAAGTTAGCCGACGCCGGGCGGCCCGGTGTGCGGCGCAGCGTCGGGGGCCAGCCATCGGCGCAGGAGCGGGTAGACGTCCGCGCCGAGCAGGGCGAAGTGGTGCACGCCGGTCGCGACGTGCTGCCGGTCCGGCGGGAAGGCGAGCGCGTGCGCCGGGTCTGCGTGGTGCCCGACGGCGCTCGCGATGGGGACGAGCCCGTCGCCGACGAGGCGGTCCAGGGCGCTCCCGGCGCGGCGGGCGCGCGTCGCCGCGACGGTGTAGGCCTCGACGCCCGGCGGGAGCGGGACGGCCCGGCGGGCGTCGGGGCGCGCCTCGAAGCGGTCGCGCCAGCGCCAGTCCTCGTCGAGCAGGCTCCCGTAGCGGAGGTCCGTGATGCCCGCGCTGCGGAGGTGGCCGACGCGTGCGAAGGGGGCCGTCCACCGCGTGCGGAGCAGGAGCCGGTCCAGCCCGTTCCCGCCGCGTTCGAGCGGCGAGCCGTGGTGGGGCGTCCCGAGAAAGACGAGGCGGCGGAGCAGCGGCAGCCACGTCCGCCCGTCCGCCTCGGCGACGGCGCACGCGCTCCGCGTGACGAGCCCGCCCATGCTGTGGCACAGGACCGTGAGCGACTCGGGCGGGGTGGGCCACGCGCTCACGAGGTCGTCGAGACGCTCGGCGAAGGCGTGGCCGTTGGTCGAGATGTGCAGGCCGGTGTTGTACTGGAGGTAGACCGCTGTGTAGCCCGCGTCGCGCTCCAGCGCCGCGCCGTGGTCGTGGCCCGAGGCGGTCGTCCACTGGAGGTCGTTCATGCACAGGCCGTGGACGAGCACCAGCACGTGCGGCGACGCGCCGGGCACCGCGGCGGCGAGGGCCTCGGGCGTCAGGTCCAGCGGCACGCCGCCGCGGCGCAGGCGCATCTCGGTCGCGAGCGGGTTGCCGGTCGCGGCGAGGCCGTCGCCGAGGACGCCGTTGAGGACGGCCACGAGCGCCTCGCGGCGGGCCGACGTCGGCGCGTCGCGGGCCTCGCGGACGAGCCGGGCGACGGGCAGGAGCGCCGCCTCGGTGCTGCGGCCCGACAGGCGCGCGACGCCGCGGACGGTGCGGTAGACCAGCCCCGAGATCCCACGCCGCCGGCCCGTCCCGTCGCGCCCGAGGCGCGTCCCGATCTGCGCGTGGAGCGCCTCGACGAGGTCCGCCGTGCCCACTGTCGCGTCGGCGGCGAGGCGGGCGATCCCGCGGAGGTCGTCGGGGAGGCGGCGGAACCGGCGGAGCATCGTGGGTAACGGTGTCGCTGCGCTACTCGGGCCGGGCCGTCGAGGTTCGGTCTGTCGTTCGTCTATGTCAGACCCTTCTACCGTTCCGCAAGCAGCCCGAGCCCGGCCAAGCTCGCAATGAGGTCGTCCACGCTGCGCTCCCACGCGTCGCGGTCCGCATCCGTGTCTTGCCCGTTCCCATGCCCATCCAGGGTCCCGACCATCAGGGGCTCGGACGATCCGGTGCGGTAGAGCGCAAAGGCGGCCCCGGTCCGGATCCCCTCTCGTGTCGGCACCGGCCCATGGAAAACGGCGGGACCGCCCGGGAGCGACGAAGCGCGAATGCCTCGTAGGCGGTAATCCGTCCTCAACTCGAGGTCGACACGGACCGTGTCGACCACCATGACGTAATCGGCTCCGTCGACGAGGGAGGCGGCGGCGGCGGCCGTCGGGAGGCGGAGGGTCCGGCGCGTCCATCGGTTCTCGGCCCGGCCCTCTCGGACGACCTGGCTCGACACC
>JANPJI010000078.1:0-4514 GCA_031425425.1 Rubricoccaceae bacterium | reverse complement strand
CCCCCTCCCTCTCTCACCTCACCCTTCCTCAGACCCGTGCCCCAGCTCCAGCTCGGCCTGCCCAAAGGCAGCCTCCAGGACTCCACGTTCGACCTCCTCCGCAAGGCCGGATACGCCTTTACGGTCCGCGAACGGTCGTACTTCCCCTCCACCGACGACGACGAGCTCCGCGCGATGCTCGTCCGCGCCCAGGAGATGGCCCGCTACGTCGAGGACGGCGTGTTCGACGCCGGCATCACCGGGCTCGACTGGGTTTCCGAGACCTCGGCCGACGTCCACGTCGTGGCGGACCTGATCTACTCCAAGGCCTCGATGCGGCCCGTGCGGTGGGTCCTCGCCGTGCCCAACGACTCCGACATCCACTCCGTGCAGGACCTTCAGGGCAAGCGCATCGCGACCGAGGTCGTGGAGCTGACGCGCCGCTGGCTCGCCGCGGCGGGCGTCACGGCCGACGTCGAGTTCTCGTGGGGCGCGACCGAGGTGAAAGCCCCGGACCTCGTCGACGCCATCGTCGAAGTCACCGAGACGGGCTCCAGCCTGCGCGCCAACAACCTCCGCATCGTCGAGACGATCCTCGAGTCCAACACGCAGCTCATCGCCAACCACGCCGCGTGGGCGGACCCGTGGAAGCGGCAGAAGATCGAGAACCTCGCGCTGCTGATGGAGGGCGCGATCCGCGCCGAGGGCCGCGTCGGGCTCAAGCTCAACGTCCGCCGCGACGACCTGAAGGCCATCGTCGAGCAGCTCCCGGCGCTGCGCAACCCGACCATCTCGCCGCTGTTCTCGGACGAGTGGGTCGCCGTCGAGACGATCGTCGAGGAGCGCGTCGTCCGGACGCTCATCCCGGAGTTGAAGCGCCTCGGCGCAGAGGGCTTCATCGAGTACCCGCTGAACAAGCTCATCCCGTGACGGGAACGAGGAAGCGGCCAACGGGCATCGGGGGAATGCGAGGTCGCCCGTAGCTTGCACGTTCCGTCCCACGGCCCCCCGATGGCCGTTCCCAGATCCCCGTTCCCCGATGCCCCTCCTGCTCGACCTCTGCTACGGCCGCTCGGGCGACAAGGGCGACGCCGTCAACGTCGGCCTCATCGCGCGCGACCCGGCGCACTTCGCGTGGCTCCGCGAGACCGTCACCGCCGAGCGCGTCAAGGCGCACTTCGGGCCGCGCGTGGACGGCGAGGTCGAGCGGTTCGAGCTGCCCAACCTCGCCGCGCTCAACTTCCTGCTCCACGGCGCGCTCGGCGGCGGCGGGACGGTCTCGCTCAAGCTCGACGCCCAGGGCAAGACCTACGCCGCGCACCTGCTCCGCATGGAAGTCGACGCGCCGGACGCCGGAACCGCCGCGTGATCCGACCGGCCGCGCTCACCCTCGCTGCCGCCCTCGCGGCCGGCTGCGGACGGCCCGAGACGGCCGACGGCCTTGCCGAAACCGTTCCGGTGGACTCCGCTCTCGTCGGCGTCCTCGCCGACGTCGGCCTCGCCGAGGCGCGTGCCGCGCTGGAGCCCAGTGGCGCGGCGGACAGCCTCCGGGCCGTCGCCCTGCGCGTGCACGGGATGAGCGCGGACGACCTGCGCCGCCGGCAGGAGCGCCTCGCCCTCGACCCCGTCACGGCCCGCGCGACCTACGACGCCGTCGACCGCGCCCTCACCGCCGAGCGCAACGGGATGCCCCCGTGATCATCCGCCCGACCTCCAGACCGCACCCATGATTCAGATCTTCACGACCGGCGGCACCATCGACAAAGTCTACTTCGACGCCGAGAGCGCGTACGAGGTCGGCGAGCCGCAGATCGCCGACATTCTCCGGTCCGCCGGCGTGGACGTCGAGACGGCCGTCGTGACGCTGCTGCGCAAGGACAGCCTGGAGATGACGGACGCGGACCGGGCGCTCGTCGCCGAGGCCGTCGCCGCGAGCGCCGCGCCCCACGTCGTCGTCACACACGGGACGGACACGATGGCCGCGACGGCCCGCATCGTCGCCGAGGCGCTCGCAGTTGAGAGCGGCGGGTCGGACAAGACGGTCGTGTTCGTCGGCTCGCTCACGCCGGCCCGCTTCAAGGCGTCCGACGCCGAGTTCAACGTCGGCTTCGCCGTGGCCGCCGTGCAGACGCTCGCGCCGGGCGTGTACGTGGCCATGAACGGGCGCGTGTTCGACCCGCACCACGTCCGCAAGAGCCGCGCGCGCAACCGCTTCGAGGAGGCACCGTCCACCGTCGTCGGACCGTCGTGACCACGCCCTCCGGCGTCTCCGGCGTCGTATGTTTCGCGACGTGCTAAACCTTTACCCCTTGCCCTTTCCGCCACCCATGCCCCGCCTTCTGCTCGTCGGACTCGCCCTGTCTCTCGGCCTCACCGCCGGCTGCACCACCACTCGTCCACTCGACCCCGCGGGCGACACGCCGGGGGCCGGCGCGGGCGAGACCGCGACGCCGGTGACGCCGACGGCCGGGGCCGGGACGGGCACCTGCACGAACGGCGTCGCGACGAGCGCCGCCGGCGTCGCCTACCCGTGCCTCGGCATCGACCTCGCGGCGCACCTCTCGCCGCAGCAGCTCGGCGTGACGCCCGCCGGGACCGTCTACGGCAACAGCGTCTGGGGCTGGACCGACCCGACCACGCGCCGCGAGTACGCGGTCGTCGGCAACGCCGACGGGACGCGCTTCGTGGATGTGACCACCCCCACGGCCCCGATCCAGCTCGGGATGCTCCCGACGGCGACACAGGTCAGCGTCTGGCGCGAGACGCGCGTCCAGGGCGACCTCGCGGTCATCGTGAGCGAGGCGACCGGCCACGGGCTCCAGATCTTCGACATGAAGACGCTCCGCGGGCTCTCCGCCGACCCCGCCCGGCGGTTCACGGCGACCAGCACGTACCGCGGCTTCGGCAGCGCCCACGCCGTCGTGATGACGGAGGGCGCCGGCGCGCCGCCGATCGTCTACGGCGTCGGCTCGCGCGAACTCCTCGACGCCAGCCTCCCGGCCGCCTGCGCGGCCCCCGGCTTCCACGGCGTCGACCTCTCGGACCCCGCCAACCCGACCTTCGCCGGGTGCTTCTCGGACGTCACCAAGGACGCCTCGCCGGTCACGGCTCCGGGCTACACCCACGACGCCCAGTGCATGGTCTACCGCGGGACCGACGCGGACTACACGGGCCGCCAGATCTGCTTCGCCTCGAACGAGGACGTCGTGACGATCTACGACGTGACCGACAAGGCCGACGTCCGCATCGTGAGCCAGGCGGCCTACCCGAACGACGCGTACACGCACCAGGGCGCGCTGACAACGGACGGGCGCTACTTCCTCGTCGACGACGAACTCGACGAGCAGAACGGCCTCGCCGCGACGGTCCGCACGATCGTCCTCGACTTCCTGGACCTCGACTCCCCCGAGGTCGCGTTCATCCACGACAGCGCGCTGCCGGTGATCGACCACAACCAGTACATCGTCGGCAACCGGGTGTACCAGAGCAACTACGAGGCCGGCCTCCGCGTGCTGGACACGTCCGCCGTCCCGCAGGGCCGCCTCACCGAGGTCGCCTTCTTCGACACGTACCCGCAGGGCCAGTCCGCCCAGTTCAACGGGCAGTGGGCCAACTACCCGTTCTTCCCGTCGGGCACGCTCCTCGGCAACGACATCAACAACGGCCTGTTCATCCTGACGCCCTCCGCGGCACCGTGACCCGCAAGGCGCGCCCCTCCTTCGCCGCCGCGCTCGCCCTGTGCGCGGCGGCGCTTTCTCTGGCCGCCTGCGACAGCGCGGACCCACCCCCAGACCCGCCCCCCCCGGCGCTCGTCTTCGGCACGTGCATCGACGGGGCCGCACTCGACGCCGACACGACGGCGTACCCGTGCCGCCGGATCAGTCTCGCTGCGCACCTGACGCCGCAACAGCTCGGCGTGACGCCCGCCGGCGGCGTGTTCCACAACAGCATCTGGGGCTGGGCGGACCCCGCGACGGGCCGCGAGTACGCCGTCGTCGGCAACGCCGACGGGACGCGCTTCGTGGACGTGACCGTGCCCACAGCCCCCCTTTTCCTCGGGCGTCTACCGTCGGCCACGGCGAACAGCCTATGGCGCGAGGTCCGCGTGACCGGGACCCTCGCTGTGATCGTGAGCGAGGCGCCCGACCACGGCCTCCAGGTGTTCGACCTCACCGGTCTGCGCGGGCTCACCGCCGACCCGGCGCGGCTGTTCACCGCCACCGGCCGGTACACGGGCTTCGGGAGCGCCCACAACGTCGTGATCACCGAGGGGCCCGGCGCGCGGCCGGTCGTCTACGGCGTCGGCTCGCGGCAGACGGCGGCCGGGCTCCCGGCCGCGTGCAACGCCCCCGGCTTCCACGCCGTCAGCCTGGCGGTCCCCACGGCGCCCGCGTTCGTGGGCTGCTTCTCGGACGTCGCGCAGGAGGCCGACCCGGTGACGAGCCCCGGGTACACGCACGACGCGCAGTGCATGGTGTACCGCGGGACCGACGCCGACTACGCCGGCCGCGAGGTCTGCTTCGCCTCCAACGAAG
>JANPJI010000077.1:0-3603 GCA_031425425.1 Rubricoccaceae bacterium | reverse complement strand
CCCGCGTCGAGACGCTCCGGACGTCGATCTACCGCGGTCTGACGCGGTGGCAGCGGGTCCAGATCGCGCGCCACCCCGAGCGGCCCTACACGCTGGACTACGTCGAGGCGCTGACCGAGGGGTTTGTCGAACTCCACGGCGACCGCCTCTTCGCCGACGACCGCGCGCTCGTCGGCGGGCTCGCGCGGTTCTGCGGGTCGCGGTACGGCGGGACGGACCGGACGGTGGTCGTCCTCGGCCACCAGAAGGGCCGCGACACCAACCAGCGCAAGGAGCGCCGCTTCGGGATGCCCAACCCCGAGGGCTACCGCAAGGCACTCCGCCTCATGGAGATGGCCGCCAAGTTCGGCCGTCCCGTCGTGACGTTCCTCGACACGCCCGGCGCCTACCCCGGCCTCGAAGCCGAGGAGCGCGGCCAGGCCGAGGCCATCGCCCGCAACCTGCTCGTGATGGCACGCCTGCCGGTCCCGATCGTCGTCGTGATCATCGGCGAGGGCGCGTCCGGCGGCGCGCTCGGGATCGGCGTCGGCGACCGCATCCTGATGCTGGAGAACGCGTGGTACTCGGTGATCTCGCCCGAGTCGTGCTCGTCGATCCTGTGGCGCAACTGGGACCACAAGGAGGACGCCGCGCGCGCGCTCAAGCTCACCGCACCGGACCTCATCGAGCAGGGCGTCATCGACACGGTCGTGGATGAGCCCATCGGCGGGGCACACCGCGACATCGCGGCGACGTTCGAGTCGGTCGGCCAGGCCATCGCCACCGCCCTCGACGCGCTCGCGAGCGTCCCCACGGATCGGCTCCTCGCCGAGCGCCTCGCCAAGTTCGACGCGATGGGCGCGTTCACCGAAGCCTGAGCCGGTGCCAGCCCTCACGTACGTCCACCGCCACCGCGTCCGCTACCGCGAGTGCGACCCGATGGGCGTCGTCTACCACACGCACTACCTCGACTGGTTCGAGGCGGCGCGGACCGAGGCGCTCCGCTCGGCAGGCCTCCCGTACGCGGAGTTGGAGGCGGCCGGCGTGATCATGCCGGTCGTCGAGGCGACGATTCGCTACCACGGCAGCGCACGCTACGACGACGAGGTCGAGATCGAGGCGACGTTCCCCGAGATGCCCCGCGTCCGCGCGACGGTCGAGTACGCCGTCCGCCGGGCGGGTGAGGCCGCCGTTCTCGTCTCGGGGCGCGTCGTGCTGTGCTTTATCGACACCGCCCGGGGGCGGCCCGTCGCGATCCCCGCCGCCGTCCGCGCCGCGTTCGAGCGGGCGGCAGTCGATCAACAGGGTGACGGCTGACCCGGTCGTCGTGGTCGGCCTGGGGCCGGTCGGGGCGGCCCTCGCGATCGGCCTCGGGCAAGCCGGCGTGCCGGTCGTCGTTCTGGAACGAGACCGAACGGCGCACGCGCTCCCCCGCGCGGCGCACCTCGACGACGACGCCCTCCGCGCGCTAACGCCCTCGGTGCGGCCGATGCCATCGTCGCCGACGGTCGCCCCATCAACGGCTTCCGCCTCGTCGACGCGCGCGGCGCGACGCTCCTGCACGCCCGAAAAAAGGCCGTGACAGAGACGGGCTGGCCGCTCGCCCTGCTCGTCCATCAGCCCACCGTCGAGCGGGCACTGCGCGCGCGCCTCGCGGCGCTCCCGACCGTCGACCTGCGCGTCGGGCACAGCGTCGAGACGGTCGCCGAGGACGCCGACGGCGCGACGGCCTCCGGGACCGGACCGGCCGGGCCGTTCTCCGTCCGAGCGAGCGACGTCGTCGGGTGCGAGGGGGCGCGGAGCGTCGTCCGCGAGGCGATGGGTGCGCGCCTCGTCGGGGGCCGCTTCGAACAGCCGTGGCTCGTCGTGGACACGCTCCTGCGGCACGCTGAGGGCGAGGGGCGAGACCTGAGCCTCCTCCAGATCGCCGATGCGCGGCGGCCCGCTACGTTTGTCCCCTTCCCGGGGCTCCGACGGCGGTGGGAGTTCCGCCTGCTCCCCGGCGAGACCGAGGCGCAGATGGTCCGCCCCGAGACGATCCGCGCGCTCCTCGCCGCACACGTCGACCCGGACACCGTGGCGGTCGAGCGGGCGGTCGTCTACACATTCCACGACCTCGTGGCGCGGCCGTGGCGGCGCGGCCGGCTCCTGCTCGCGGGCGACGCGGCGCACCAGATGCCGCCGTTCCTCGGCCAGGGCCTCGGGGCGGGGGTTCAGGACGCCGCGACGCTGGCGTGGGCGCTCTCGCTCGTCTGGCACGGCACGGCCGGACCGGCCCTGCTCGACGCGTTCGAGGCCGAGCGGCGTCCGCACGTCGAGGCCGTGACGCGACTCGCCGTGCGCCTCGGCCGGCTCGTCTCGGCCGGCGGTCTCGCCGCGGGGCTCCGCGACATCGTCCTGCACGCCGCAGGTCGCGTCGGTCCGCTCCGGCAGCGCCTGGAGGCCATCGAGGCGCGCCTGCCGACCGTCCGGCCCGTCCTCGGCCGGCCGCCTCGTCGCGCCCGCGTCCCCAACCCGCTCCTGGGCGAGGCCAGACAGATGCGCCTCGACCGTCTGGCTGGGACAGGCTTCGCCGTCGTCGGCGTGGGCGTCGACGCGCAGGCATGGGCGCGCGGCTCGGACGTGTGGGCGCGCCTCGGCGCTCGGTTCGTGGAGGCCACCGGACCCGGAGCCGACGCGCTGGCGCGGTGGGCCGGGCGATCGCCGGCCGTCGTCGTGATGCGGCCGGACCGGATCGCCCTCGGCGTCTACGGTCCCGGCGAGGGCGCACGCGCCGCCGCCGATGTCCGCGCCGCTCTCCACCTGACCGGGTAGCGGTCCGAACATCGGCACGCCCCGGCGGTTCACGGCGTCCTCTCCCCTGCCCCGATGCCCACGTTCCAGAAACTCATCGCGACGCGCCTCTCGCCGCACTTTCGCGAGGTCGCGGAGGTCGTCGAGGCGGAGGTCCCCGAGCCCGGACCGGGCGAGTTGCTCGTCCGCAACCGGTACGCGGGCGTCAACGCGACGGACGTCAACATCGCCGCCGGGCGCTACTCGGCGAATCCGACGCTGCCCCTCGACCTCGGGGCGGAGGCGGTGGGCGTCGTCGAGGCGGTCGGCGAGGGCGTGACCGGCTTCGCCATCGGGCAGGCCGTCGGGACGATGGGCGTCGGCGGCGGCTACCGCGAGGTGCAGGTGGTGCAGGCGCGCCACGCCGTGCCGGTCCCCGAGGCGTCTCCCGAGATGGTCTCGCTGTTCGTGAGCGGCCTGACCGCCTCGATCGCGCTGAGGGTCACGGGCCAGATGACGACCGGCGAGACGGTCCTGGTGACGGCCGCGGCTGGCGGAACGGGCCAGTACGCGGTCCAACTGGCGAAGCTCGCCGGCAACACGGTCGTCGGGACGTGCGGCTCCGACGACAAGGCGGATTTCCTGCGCGAGATCGGCTGCGACCGCGCCGTGAACTACCGCACCGAGGCGCTCGGCGACGTCCTCCGCGAGGCGGCCCCGCGCGGGCTGGACCTCGTGTACGAGAGCGTCGGCGGGGCGATGTTCGACACGGCCGTGCGCGCGCTCGCCGTCCACGGCCGGCTCCTCTCCATCGGCTACGTCGGCGAGTACGTGGGCGGCGTCGAGAGCGTC
>JANPJI010000076.1:0-1695 GCA_031425425.1 Rubricoccaceae bacterium | reverse complement strand
GCCGTCCATGCCCTCGCCGCCGCGCTCAACGGCCGCTTCGGCCAGCAGACGACGACCTACCTCGACACCGAGGCGGCGACGCCCGCCGCGCCGGTCGGCCCGGCCGTCCAGGCGCTCGTCCGCGACATGAACGCGGGCTCCATCGGCACGCTCGTGATGCTGGGCACCAACCCGGTCTACACGCTCCCCGCCGGCCTGGGCTTCGCCGAGGCGCTCGCCCGCGTCCCGGTCTCGATCCACCACGGCCTCTACCGCGACGAGACGGGCCAGCTCGCCACCTGGCACCTCCCCGCCGCCCACTACCTCGAGCGCTGGGGCGACGTCCGCGCGCTCGATGGCACGCTCTCGGTCATCCAGCCGCTCATCGCCCCGCTCTACGCCGACGCGCACTCGGACGTCGAGCTGCTCAACGTGCTCGCGACGGGCCGCAACAACGCCGGCTACGACCTCGTGCGCCGCACGATGGCCGAACGCCTCGGGGGCATCGCCGGCAACGCCGAGGACGCCTGGCGGACCGCCCTCCACGACGGGTTCGTCGGCGGGACGGCCTACGCGGCCGTCGGCGGTGCCTCGGGTGTGCCGAGCATGGCCGGCCTGACGCCGCCCGCCGCGGGCGACCTTGAACTCGTCTTCCGCACGCACCCCTCGCTCCACGACGGCGAGTTTTCCAACATCGCGTGGATGCAGGAGGCCCCGCACCCGGTTACAAAGGTCACGTGGGACCCCGTCGCGCTCGTCAGCCCGGCCACGGCGGCGCGCCTCGAACTCGGCCAGACCGAGGAGAAAGGAAAAGCCCTGTGCTCCGTCGCCGAGTTCTCGACCGGGGCCGGCCAGACGGCCCGGATGCCGGTGTGGGTCCAGCCCGGCCATCCGGACAACTCGGTCACGCTCTACCTCGGCTACGGCCGCACCCTCGCCTCCGAGCGGACCATCGCGGACCGCGGCATCGTCGAGCGCGTCTTCAACCGCGACACGGACGTCTACCGCCCCGGCCCGGTCGCGCATCTCGCCGGGGCCACGCTCGACGGCGGCCCCGCCGCCGCCCGCGCCGAGGCGCTCCGCTCGCTCGCCAACTTCGCCGTTTTCCCCGGCGCGACCCACCGCAAGGTCGGCACGGGCTACCTCGTCGCGTCCACACAGGACCACGGCTCGATGGAGGGCCGCGCCATCATCCGCACGGCCACCATCGAGGAGTACCGCGCCGACCCGACGTTTGCGCAGGAAGAGGAAGCGTTCATCGAGAACACCCCCTGGGAGGCGTACCCGCCGCTCTGGGGCGACGAGAACTCGGCCGCCCAGGACCCGAGCATCGGGCAGGCGCTCTACTCGGACAACCAGTGGGGCATGACGATCGACCTCAACGCGTGCTCCGGTTGCAACGCGTGCGTCGTCGCCTGCCAGTCCGAGAACAACGTCTCGACCGTCGGCAAGGACCAGGTCTCGCGCGGGCGCGAGATGCACTGGCTCCGCCTGGACCGCTACTACGTCGGCGACGAGGCGGACCCCGGCATGGTCACGCAGCCCATGATGTGCGTCCACTGCGAGAACGCGCCCTGCGAGCAGGTCTGCCCGGTCAACGCGACGGCCCACTCGCCGGACGGGCTCAACGAGATGACCTACAACCGGTGCATCGGGACGCGCTACTGCGCCAACAACTGCCCGTACAAGGTCCGCCGGTACAACTTCTACAACTGG
>JANPJI010000075.1:0-17282 GCA_031425425.1 Rubricoccaceae bacterium | reverse complement strand
CCGGCGACATGGTTTACACGGCTCCCCACCGAGCCGCCGCGCCATGCCCTTCCGCACCACCGACCCGGCCATGGAGCGCGCACGCCTCGTCGCGGCACACCTCGACGGGCTCTACTCCGTCACCGAGCTCGCCGACCGCTTCGGCGTCTCTCGGCCCACCGTCTACAAGTGGATCGACCGCTTGAAGGACGGAGGGGCCGCCGCGCTCGCCGACCTCAGCCGTACTCCGGAGACGTCCCCGCAGCAGACGCCGGCCGACGTCGAGGCGCTCGTCGTCGAGGCCCGCCGGGTTGCAAACCAAACAGGTACTCGCCATGATCGTCGTCCGGAGCATCTTCGACGTCCACTTCGGCCAGATGGCCGACGCGAAGAAGGCCGCCCTCGAAGTACGCGGGGTCGCTGACCGCCTCGACCACCCCGCCGCGCGCGTGCTCACCGACGTGACGGGGGAGTTCTACACCCTCGTGCTCAAGTCGGAGTTCGAGGACCTCGCCGACTTCGAGCGGCGGTTGCAGCGGGTCTTCCAGGATCCGGAGTGGCAGGCGTGGTACCGGAGGTTCTCGGGGTTCGTCCGTTCAGGCCGCCGGGAGATCTTCCGAGTGGTCGAGTAGAGCGTGTTAGGGTCTTGACTCCACCCACCGGGCCGGGTGAACCCGCCGGGCAAGCCCGGACCTGACCTGAGGTGGCCTGAAGGGCCGGAGGGGCCGCATTCCCGCCAGGCCGGCGAACCGCCCCCCAAGTCCGCTGGCGCGGACAGCCCCAGGTCCGGGTTCACCCGGCCGGCGGGGGCAGTAATGGCCGATCACCCAGAGTTCCTAACACGCTCTAATGACCGGGGTCCCCCGCGCCTCGGCCCAGCGGTGCGCGCGGGTGTCGACCGGCGGCCACTCGGCGAACCCGGGAGCCCCAGTCGCCGGCGGCGTGGCGGGCGAGCAGGGCGAGCAGGGCGACGCCGTCGTCCGAGAGGCCGAGCACCCCCGGCGTCGCGACGACGTGTCCGAGCGGGACGAGCGCCCCTCCCCCCCGAAAGTCGGGCGAGGCGAGCGCGGCCCGAGCGAGCGGTACCCGCTCCGCGGGCTGCTCCTCTGCCCGCGCTGCGGCAAGCCCGAGACCGCGAGCACGACCAAGGGCCGGACCGGCCGCTACGGGTACTACCGGTGCCACCGCTGCGCGAAGGACGGGCACGCACAGCGGCACCGCGAGCGCGTCATCCACGACGCCTTCGCGGCGAACCTGGCCGACGTCGCCGTGCCGGCCGGCGTCGCCGCCGTGTGGCGCGAGCTCGTCGCCGAGACGGCCCGCGAGACGACGTCCGCCGCGCGACAGCGAGCGACGGCGAGCGGCTGGACGGGCTGGGGCGTCAGCTCCGCGAGGCAGAGGGGGCGGCCGGACGTCGAGGGGGCGGCGCACGTCCGGTTCGCGCTCGACGTGCTGGAGGACCTGCCGTCGCTGTGGGCGCGGTCCGACGCGGAGGGGCAGCGGGTGCTGGCGGGTTCTCTCTGGCCCGACGGTTTCGTGTTCGAAGGGGCGGGCTTCGCATTTGGGCAGCCGAGCCCGCTGATCGCCCTTTTTGATACGCTGCAGGGCGAAATGGACGGACGCCGGCCCCGTCTCGGGGACCGGCGTCCAGTCAGGTACGCCCGAGAGGATTCGAACCTCTGACCTTCGCATCCGTAGTGCGACGCTCTATCCAGCTGAGCTACGGGCGCATCGCGACGAGAAACTGTCCCTCGCGGCGGGCCTCGAAGATAGCCGGCCCGCCCGAGGCGGACCAAGTGAAGATGCGTCGGAGCGCGTGTAGGTTTGGCGACGACGCCCTGCCGCCCCGCCAATGGACCCGCCGGTCTGCCTCAACTGCGACACCCCGGCCACCGGCCCCTTCTGTGCTGGGTGCGGGCAGAACCACGCGCAGGCTACGAGCCTCACGGCCGGCGTGACGTTCTTCGACGTCATCGACCAGTTCGTGCAGGTCAACGGGGCGTTCGCACGGGCCGCGATCGACCTCGTGCTCCGGCCGGGCGTGCTCACGGTGGACTTCCTCAGTGGACGCCGGGCACGCCGCCCCTCACCTGCCAGGCTCTACCTCGTCGTCAACTTCGTGTTCTTCGTGGCCGTCCAGTGGTTCGACCCGGTCCCGGGTCCGATGGTCAAAGGACTCGCCGGGCAGTCCCGGGCCGCGCTCGCGGAGCGGACGAGCGGGCTGCCCCCCGCGCTCTTCTCCGCGGCCGTCGAGCAGCGCATGGGCGACGCCCTCGCGACGTTCCTGATCGCGTTCGTCCCGGCGCTGGCCCTCGTCCTGCGGGTGCTGTACCTGAACCGCCGGCTCGGCCTCATGGGGCACGCCGTGTTCGCCTTCCACCTGATGGCGTTCCTGCTCCTCGCCCTGCTCCCCGGCACGCTCCTCGCCGGCACCCCGACCGCGGACGCGTGGATCAACGTGGCCCTCTACGTCGCGCTCCCGGTGTGGACCTTCGTGGCGCTGCACCGCGCCTACGGCGGCGCGGTGGTGTGGACGCTGCTGCGGACGGCCGCGCTGTGGCTTGGGGTCCTGCTGCTGCTGCTGGGATACTTCTTCGCAGTGGCGGTCTATGCGGTCACGACCGCAGGCTAACGGCCGAATGTCTGTCCTGCCTCGTCGCCTGAGAGAAACCAGAAGTGGCGCGTCGGGCCGTGCCCACCGCCGAGGCGCGGCGCGTGCAGGATCGCCTGCTGGAGGTACGCCCGCGCCCGGCCGACCGCCTCGACGAGGCCGTGCCCGCGGGCGAGGTTGGCCGCGATGGCGCTCGCGTACGTGCAGCCCGTCCCGTGCGTGTGGACGGTGTCGAGGCGCGCCTCGCGGAAGAGCGTCTCGGCCCCGTCCGCCGTCAGGAGCAGGTCGACGGCGTCGGGCTCGTCGTCGAGGTGGCCGCCCTTGACGAGGACGGCGCGCGGGCCGAGGGCCAGGATGGCCGCGGCGGCGCGGCGCGCGTCGGCGAGCGAGCGGACCGGGAATCCGGCCAGCGCCGCCGCTTCGTGCGCATTGGGTGTCGCGAGGTCGGCGAGCGGCAGCAGCAGCCGGACGACCGCCTCGACGGCCGCAGGCTCCAGCAGCGACTGCCCGCCTTTGGCCACCATCACCGGGTCCACAACGACCGGCGCGAGCCGCCACCGCGCGATCCCGTCCGCGACCGCCTCCACGACGTCGGCCGAGGCGAGCATCCCCGTCTTGACCGCCCCGACGGGCAGGTCCAAGGCGACGGCCTCGATCTGGGCCGTCACGAAGTCGGACGGGACGGCGTGGATCGCGGCGACGCCGCGCGTGTTCTGGGCCGTCAGCGCCGTCACGACGCTCATTCCGAACACGCCGTGCGCCTCGAACGCCTTGAGGTCCGCCTGGATGCCGGCACCGCCGCCCGAGTCGGACCCGGCGATGGTGAGGGCGGTGAAGGGCGAAGGGTTCATGGGAGGAACGGGGTCGGACGTGCGGTTTGAGGGGTGACGTTTGGCGTCCAAAACTTCAAACGTCAACTCTCTGGGTCGGCGAGAGCGTCGAGGAACGAGCAGGCGGACCGTTCCGCGTCCCACGCAAAAAGGAGTGCGGAGAGAACGGCGACGCCGTGGGCACCGACCATCCGGGCGAGGCGCGCACGCGGCGGCGTGATTCCGCCGAGGGCAAGGACGGGGACACCGGCCGTCCGGGCGGCGAGTCCGAGCGGGTCGAGGCCGGACGGGGTCGTCTCGGGGTGGGTCCGCGTGGCGAAGACGGGCGAGAACGTGACGTATGCCGCTCCGGCCTTGGCTGCGGCGCGGGCCTGCGTCGCCGAGTGCGCCGAGAACCCGACGGACGCGGCCCCCGCCGCGACCGCCACGGCGACCGTTGGCCCGCGATGGCCGACGTGGACGCCCACGCCGAGTCCGAGCGCCACGTCGAGGCGCGTGTTGATGCACAGGCGGACGTCCGGGTTGGCCGCGCGAAGGTCGCGGACGAGCGCCTCGGCGGCGGCGGAAAACCCGGCGTCATCGGCGGCGTGGTCGCGGAGCATCACGGATGGGACGCCCGCCTCGACCAGAGCGAGGGCACGCCGGCACACGTCAGCGGCCTCCATCTCGGCGCGGCCGGCGGCGAATCCGTCGGCGACGAGGAGCAGCCGCGGGACGGGCGGAGCGTCCGGGCCGTCAGGCACCGATCCGGCCGTCGTCGGGCGTCGAGGCGGTGGCGAAGGTGCGGCGCGTGATGCGGCCCGCGCCGTGGGCGAGGTGCCCGGCGCGGACGGCGAGGCCGAACGCCCGGGCCATCGCTGCGGGGTGCTGCGCGCCCGAGACGGCCGTGTTGAGCAGGACGCCGTCGTAGCCCAGCTCCATCGCCTGCGCCGCGTCCGAGGCCGTCCCCAGCCCGGCGTCGACCACAAGCGGGACGTCGGGGAGGAGGTCGCGGATGAGGGCGAGCGCGTACGGGTTGACGAGGCCCATACCGCTCCCGATCGGGGCCGCGAGCGGCATCACGGCCGCGCATCCGACGTCGCGGAGCTTGCGGGCCGTCACCGGGTCGTCGCCGCAGTAGGCCAGCACCTCGAACCCGTCCGCCACGAGCTCGCCCGCAGCACGGAGGAGTTCGACGGCGTCGGGGTAGAGCGTGTCGTGGTCGCCGATGACTTCCAGCTTGACGAGGTCGGTCCCGAGCGCCTCGCGGGCGAGCTGCGCCGTGAGGACGGCCTCGCGGGCCGTGAGGCAGCCGGCCGTGTTGGGAAGCAGGTGCAGCGGCCGCGCCGCGCCGAGGCGCCGGAGCGCCCCGAGCAGGCTCTCGCCGTCGCCCGACGCGGCGAGGTCCACGCGGCGCACCGCCACCGTCACCATCTCCGTGCCCGACGCGTCGACGCTATCGAGGAGGGACTGGAGGCTGGGGTACCGGCTGGTGCCGAGCAGCACGCGGCTGCCGAGCGTGACCCCGCCGACCGTCCACGCATCGGACGGATCGACGCGGGTCTCCGAGTCGGGGCGAGTCTGAGGCGCGAGAAGGTCCACGGAGGAACGGGGGGAAAGCGGCGGGCTCAGCCGCCCTGCGCGGCCGTGATGACCTCGACGCGGTCGCCGTCGGCGACGGCCGTCGAGGCCCAGTCGGCGCGCCGCACGACCCGGTCGGCCACGGCGACGGCGACGCCGGGCACGGACGGGTCCCGGCCGACGTGGCGCAGCAGCGCCTCGACGGTGAGTCCTTCGGGAACGGCGCGGGGCTCGCCGTTGAGCGTGACGGTCGGCATGGGCTAGTCGAAGCGGAGAGGCGAGAACGGGCGCAGGAGCGGGCGTGTTTCGGGGGTACCGGCGAGGAGCGCTCGGACCTCCGCGGCGACCTCGTCGGCCGTGACCGGGGCGAGGAGGATGCCGTGGCGGTAGTGGCCCGTCGCCGCGACGACGCCCGGCGCGGACGTCCGCCCGAGGAGCGGGGCGTGGTCGCGGCTCGCCGGGCGCAGGCCGGCCCACGTCTCGATGACCTCCAGTTCCTCGATTCCGGGCACGACGGCGACGGCCCCTTCCAGGAGTCGGTACAGCCCGCCCGCCGTCACCGCCGTGTCCTCGCCCACGTCCTCGCTCGTCGCGCCGACGACGAGGCGCCCGTCGCCCTTGGGCACGAGGTACGCGTCCGGCCCTCTGACCGTCACGCGCAGGTCGAACGCCTCGGTCATGCGCAGCGACAACATCTGGCCCTTGACAGGGCGGACGGACACAGGCGCGAGCCCGCTGACGCCGCGCGACCACGCCCCGGCGGCGAGCACGACCGCGCGCGCCTCGATCCTCTCGCCGCCGGCGAGGCGCACGGCGGGCCGCGCCGCGTCGGGCTCGACGGCCTCCACCACAGCGCCCTCGCGGATCTCGCCGCCTGCCGCCCGGACCGCCGCGATGAGCGCCTCGGCAAGCGCCCGGTTGTCGACCTGGTGGTCGTGTGGGGCGAAGACGGCACCCGGGACGCGCGGCGACAGCAGTGGCTCGACCTCGCGCGCCGCCTCGCCCGAGAGCCACTCCACGGCGACGCCCTGGGTCTGCTGAAACTGGAACAGCCGCCTGAGGGCCGCGAGGCTGTCGCGGTCGTCCGCCACGACGAGCGTCCCCTCCGTGCGGAGCCCGACGTCAAGGCCGGTCGCGGTGCGGAGGTCGGCGGCGAAAGCGGGCCAGCGGGCGAGGCTCTCCAGCCCGAGCGCATACAGGTCCAGCTCCTCGAAGCCGATCTCGGCCGAGGGCGCCAGCATCCCGGCCGCCGCCCACGTCGCGCCTCGTCCGGCCACGCCGCGGTCCAGCAGTGTCACGGCGAGCCCGCCCTGCGCAAGGCGCCACGCGACGCCCAGCCCGGCCACGCCGGCACCAACGACGACGACGTCGGGGGCAGAACCATCGGGCGACATGGACACAACGCAGGGGCGGAACGGAGCGTCGTGGAGGGTACGACCTTCCTAGACGTCCCTCCGGTCTCCACCGCCCGTGCCCGTCCGCCCCACCGTCGTCGTCGGAGCCGGGATCGGCGGGGCCTGCGCCGCACTCGCGCTGAGCCGGACGCGGCCTGTCGTCGTGCTCGACGCCGTCGGCCCCGCGGCGGGGGCGTCGGGGGCGGCTGCGGGGCTCGTCAACCCGTTCGCCGGGCGGCGCGGTGCCCGTGCATGGCGTGCGGGCGAGGCGCTCGCGGCGCTCGACCGCCTCGCCGAGGCGGCCGGCGTGCCGGTCGTGCACTCGGGCGTTCTCCGCCCGGCCGGGGACGCGAAGCAGGCGGCGGCCTTCGCGCAGTCTGCCGATGCGTTCCCCTGCGACTGCACGTTTGTCCTGCCCGAAGCCGCTGCCGAGCGGTGGCCCGGCGTCGCCGCGGCGCACGGCGCGCTGTGGGTGCCGGGCGGCGGGCACGTGGACGTGGACGCGCTCGTGCGTGGCGCGCTCACCGCGGCCGAGCGGAATGGGGCCGAGGTGAGGTCCGGCGTCCGCCTCGTGCGATGGGAGTCGAACGCTAGTCATTCGATTGCAATAACGGAATACGACAGAATCGATGCCGAGGCGCTCGTCCTCTGCCCGGGCGACGGCGTTTCGGCACTCCCCACCGCCGCCTCATTCACCTTCGGCCGGGTGAAGGGCCAGACCGTCACCCTCGGCATTTCGCTCCCGATGGGCCTGCCCGCCGTCGCCGGGGGCGTGTACGTCGTGCCGACGGCGGCAGGCGTCGTCGTCGGGGCCACGTTCGAGCACACGTTCACAGACCTCCGGACCAGTCCAGAGGAGAGCCTGTGGCTCCGCGAGCGCGCCGCGCGCCTCGTCCCCGCCCTCGCCGACGCGCCCGTCGTGGCCGAGCGCGTCGGCGTGCGGCTGACCGTTCCGGCGTCCGTCTCGCCCGAGCGCCTGCCGCGCCTGGGTCCGGTGGACGCCGACGGGCGCGTGTGGCTGTTCGCCGGCTTCGGCTCGCGCGGGCTGCTCACGGCCCCGCTCCTCGCCGAGGCGCTCCACGGCGCGCTCGCCGACCCGGCGAGCGTCCCCGCCGCGCTGAAGTCCGGACTCGGCTGAGGCGCGCGCGTCCTATCTTCCGGCCTCCTTCCGCCACCCGCCGTCCCCGATGGAACTGACCACGACCCGCATCGAAGAGCACCTCGGCGCCGAGGCCGAGAGCCTGCTCGGCTTCTCGTCCCCGAAGATCGAGAAGAGCCGGCTGCACCTGCCCGGCCCCGACTTCGTCGACCGCGTGTTCGCCCAGAGCGACCGGTCCGTGCCCGTGCTGCGCTCGCTCCAGCAGCTGTTCGACGGCGGGCGCCTCGGCGGGACCGGTTACCTCTCGATCCTGCCCGTGGACCAGGGCATCGAGCACTCGGCGGGCGCGTCGTTCGCCAAGAACCCGGACTTCTTCGACCCCGCCCGGATCGTCGATCTCGCCATCGAGGGCGGCTGCAACGCCGTCGCCTCGACCTACGGGGCGCTCGGGATGGTGGCGCGGCGGTACGCGCACAAGATCCCGTTCGTGCTCAAGCTGAACCACAACGAGACGCTGACCTACCCCAACATCTACGTCCAGACCATGTTCGCGCGCGTCGAGGAGGCGTGGAACATGGGCTGCGCGGCCGTCGGCGCGACGATCTACTTCGGCAGCCCGGACGTCCGGATCCAGATCGAAGAAGTCTCGCAGGCGTTCGCCGCCGCGCACGAGCTCGGCATGGGCACGATCCTGTGGTGCTACCTCCGCAACGAGGGCTTCGTCATCGACGGCACCAACCACGAGACTTCGGCCGACCTCACAGGCCAGGCGAACCACCTCGGCGCCACGCTCGAAGCGGACATCCTGAAGCAGAAGCAGCCGACGACGAATGGCGGCTACACGGCTCTCAACTCGGGCGGCTCGGCCTACGGCAAGCTGGACCCGCGGATCTACTCCGAGCTGTCCAGCGACCACCCGATCGACCTTACGAGGTACCAGGTCGCCAACGGCTTCATGGGCCGGGCCGGGCTCATCAACTCCGGCGGCGGCTCGGGCGCGAGCGACACGGCGGACGCCATCAAGACGGCGGTGATCAACAAGCGCGCGGGCGGCATGGGGCTCATCTCGGGCCGCAAGGCGTTCCAGCGACCGTTCGCCGAGGGCGTCGCGCTGCTCAACGCCATCCAGGACGTCTACGCCAACGGCGAGGTGACGGTCGCGTAGTCTATTTCTCCTATCCACATCTTGCGCCATATGCCGTGAGACCCCTGCTTCTGGTCTCTCTCTGCGTAATCGGATCGGCGTGCGACTCTGCCTCGCCGGTTCTTCCTATCGACCCTGTCGTGCCTCCGGGTCCGAGCACCCCTTCAGATCCGGTGTCTGGACGGTATTCACTGCGGGACGCCTTGGATTACGGCCACTGGTCCCCGTTCGACGGAAGCGGCGTCGATGGCGGTGGGGTCGACTGTAGGGACCAAGCTGACCGAGCGAGCCGTCTGAAGGGCGGCGAGATCCTGATCGTAACCGACCGATTCTCGCTCTCCGTCGTCCTGCAAAACCTCCAGGTAGACGGTCAGCCCAACGACACGCTCCGCGTGAACGGAGCGCTCGACCGGTTCGACGGCCTTGCCCGGTTCCGGACCTCCGCCGGCGACACACTGTACGGCACCTTGGGACCGGACCCGGCGGCTCCGACGACGATCACACTCGTAGCGTACGGTGCCAGCCCATGCCAGGCCCTCCGCTTTTCATCGGCAGTAGAGAGGAGCGGGCTGGTTGTCGGGAATCGAGACCTGCACGAGACTGTGGCCCTTTCGCATCTGGGTAATTCCCGCAACGCGACCAGTGCCCGTTGGTTTCCCCTCCCGCTCGAACTCGGAGGGGGGCCCTCCGTCAGCGCGTTCATCGAGAGCGGGGCCGTAACACTTACGCCTGGGGGCGGGTACACGGCGGACCTCGTGACCAGGGACCGGTTGACCGGGACTACGGGGGTGACTTCGACATCGGGGACCTACGTCGTGTCTGGTCCGCTGATTGCCTTCAACCCTGGCTCGGCCACCGCCGCCTTCGGAACGGTCTACTCAGATGAGTTCGCTGTATCGGGGTTCTCGTTCTACCCGTATCCTACGGGTTCTCGTTTCAGAGGGCAGCCCGTTGGACAAGCCGTCCGACTAGCCCGTTGAGGGACCGGTCCTACTTACACACGTTCACGGCGAGACACCCATCGCTATTCAACTCCGTTGGGAACGGTTTGAGAAGCCCCACACAGGAGTTGTCGGATGAGCCCGACATGCGTCGCCTCGTCTCTCTGGCGTGTCATAGACCTGAGATGAGCCTGAGGGCGTCTCACAGGTGAGGTACCGCTCGACAATCCGCAGCACGTCGCGGCGGTTCATGATGAACGTGTGGCCGCCCGGCACGACGACATGCGCCTCGGCCCCGTCGAGGTGCGCCTCGGCGATGGACACCTTGCCGTCGCGGGCACCCGCGACGACGAGCAGTGGCACCCCAGGGTCGGCCGGGAGACGGCGGACCGTGCTCGCCGTGTCGGTGCGGAGTTCGCGGATCGGCCGCAACAGCCATCCCACGACTGGCGAGAAGCGGTCTGCGCTGGCCGACCCCTGGTTGGGTGGGGCGAGCAAAACCGCGCGGCCCACCCTTTCCGGTCGTTCGTGCGCCAGCATCCACCTGATGACGATGCCGCCAAGGCTGTGGCCGACAAAGTGGACGCGCGGCGACGGCCTCTCGGTGAGCGCCGTCTGTGTCGCCTCGGCGAGCCGGTGCCCGATCTCCGGCACGCCGGGTCCGTAGCTGCTGTAGCCGAAGTTGAGCACGCGGTAGCCAGCGCGCTCCAGGTGGCGCTTCATCGGGAGCATCGACAGCGGCGTGCGCCCCATGCCGTGCACGAGCACGACGAGGTCCGACGGGCCGACCGTCCCAGCAGCCGAGTGGGACGCTCCCGCACAGCCCGCGAGCACGAGCACGACGACGAGCGCGAGTGTGCGGACCGGAATCGCGGACATGGATGCCGGGGGATTACGGCCGGCGCTCGAACACGAGGAAGTGCTGCTGCGGCAGCACGTCCAGGTTCTCGACGAACCGGAAGCCCGCCGCCTCGACCTCGCGGCGCACCTGCGCCTCGGTCATTTTGTGGAGCGCCCGGATCGGCACGCTCGGGTCCTCCGCGCGGTACTCGACGAGCACGATGCGCCCGCCGGGCCGCGTCGCCCGGTAAACGGCCGCGAGCATCTCGCGCGGGTACGCGAACTCGTGGTAGCTGTCCACGAGCAGGCTCACGTCCACCGAGGCGTCCGGCAGGTTGGGGTCGCTCTCGGTGCCCAGCACGGGCTCGACGTTGGCGACGCCCTCCTGGTCCGCCCGCGCCTCGACGATGGCCAGCATCTCGCGCTGAATGTCGACGGCGTAGACGCGACCCTCCGGGACCTGGTCCGCGAGGCGGAACGTGAAGTAGCCGGTGCCCGCCCCGAGGTCCGCCACGACGGCGTCGGGGGCGAGGTCCAGGGCGCGGAGCAGGATGTCCGGGCGCTCCTCCAGCGCCCGGTCGTCGCGTTCGAGCCAGGCGGCACCGCGATGGCTCATCACCCGGGCGACCTCGCGGCCCATGTAGCGGCGGCCCGTCCCATCGGCCGTGCCCGGGCCGTCCTCGTAGCGCGCGTCCGCGGCAGCGTCGGCCATCGAGGCGCTCGTCCCTGCGAAGGCCGGCGTGTCGGCCCGCTCGGCCTGGCGGGCAAGCGGAGCCGGGGCGGTCGCGGGGGCCGAACCGCCCCCGGCCGGGTTCTGCGCACGGCAGCCCGTGGCGAGGGCGAGCAGGAGGACGAGTAGCGGGGCACGCATGGGATCGGCGGAGAGCATACGGGAGAGCCGCTCCGCCGCGGCACAGCGTCACACATTACATGCACCTCATTCGAAGCGACGCTGCCGGTCGGGCGCGCGCCGCGGCGCGGGGGCCGACGGGCGGTTCAGGCGGTGGGGAGGCCGGGAGCCGGGCTGCCGGACCCGACCCCCCGCCCCGGCCCGCGAAGGGCGACCGGCGGCGTCTTGCGCTTCGCCCGGAGGATGAGCGTCTCGACGAGGAGGGAGAATGCCATCGCGCCGTAGATGTAGCCCTTCGGGATCTCCTGCCCGAAGCCCTCGGCGACGAGCACGAACCCGATCATGAGCAGGAACGACAGCGCGAGCATCTTCACCGTCGGGTGCTTCTCGATGAACGACGAGATGGCCCCGGCCGAGACGATCATGATGCCGATCGCGATCACGACCGCGACGATCATCACGCCGACGTCGTCCGCCATGCCGACCGCCGTGATCACCGAGTCGAGCGAGAACACGATGTCGAGCAGCAGGATCTGAAAGATGATGCTGCCGAACGTGGCGGCCTTGCCGCCGGCCGTCGCGTGACCCTCGTCGCCTTCGAGCTTGTTGTGGATCTCATGCGTGCTCTTGTAGATCAGGAACGCGCCGCCGAGGATCAGGATGAGATCGCGGCCGGTGACTTCACGGAGATGGTCGCCGCCGAACGGAAGCTCGAACAGGACGGCCGTGAGGCTCATCACCCAGCCGATGGCGAGCAGGAGCGCGATCCGGCCGAACATGGCGAGCGCGAGCCCGACCGTCCGCGCCTTCTTCTGCTGCGCCTCGGGCAGGCGGCCGGCGAGGATCGAGATGAAGACGACGTTGTCGATGCCGAGGACGATTTCGAGCGCGGTCAGTGTGCCGAGGGCCACCCAGGCTTCGGGGTTGGCAATCCAGTCGAACATGGGGAAATCGGAGGGCTGTAGGCAGGGGACGGCCGCAGCAGGAGCGGACCGTCCGGTATCTTCGCCCCCGAAGCTACGCCCCGTCTCCGATGGCCGAAACCCAGACAATTTCCGAAACCGTCCCCGCACCCGTCCCGCCCGTGACGCCTGCACCTGAGCCAACTGCGCCCGACCCGCTCGCGCACTACCCGACGTGGGCGCGCGAGCTGGCGCGGCGGTACTTCACCAAGACGATCAACCAGTTCATCCTGCACGGCAACGTGCGGGACCTTGTGCCGGCCGAGACCGACCCCGGCGCGGACGGCGCGCCGGGGCGCGCCTACCTCCCGCTGCGGCAGTTTCTCTCCGAGGACCTCTTCGCCGGCCGCGACCTCGTCGTGTTCTACGACCGCTCGGACGGCATCCACTTTCTCGACGCCGAGTCCCGCCGCGACTTCGCGCGCGCCGTTTCGGGCTACGACTCGCTCTTCGGGACCGACTTCGCCAAGCGGATGCCCAAGGACCCGCCCCGCGTCTTCGCCCTGCTGGACAACTACTTCCGCCTGCGCCTCGCCGACGGCAAGCGCATCGCCTGCGTGATCGACTACGCCGAGACGGTCGTCCCGATGTCCGAGGCGGCGTCTTACTCCACCGAGGACCGCGCCGCCCTCGTGACGCTCCAGAAGTGGGCCCACGACCCGACGCTGCTGCGGGCCGACTTCACGCTCGTCCTCGTCGCCGAGAACCTCAACGACCTCTCGCGGCCGTTCATCCAGAGCCCGTACAACGCCGAGCTGGAGGTCCAGCTGCCGGAGCAGGCGCAGCGGACCGCCTTCATCGAGTGGTTCCTCTCGGCGGAGGGGCCGAGCGGGACCGACGCGCGCGCGCGCTATGCGGCGCTCTCGGACGTGCCGGACATCGCCCTCGCTCAGAACACGGCCGGGCTGGGATACGTCCACCTCCGCTCCATTCTCGCCGACGTCCTCGAGAACAAGCGCCGCCTCACCTTCGAGACGCTCTCGGAAAAGAAGAAGGAGCTCATCGAGGCGGAGGCCTACGGGCTCCTCGAGTTCGTCGAGGCGGACTTCGGGCTGGACCTCGTCGCGGGCCACGTCGAGGCCAAGGCGCACCTCCGCGCCGCGGCCGAGGCCATCAAGACGGGTCGGCCGGACGTGATGCCGATGGGCTACCTCGTCAACGGGCCGGTCGGGACGGGCAAGACGTTCCTCATCACGAGTTTCGCGGGCGAGATCGGCATCCCGATGGTGATGCTCAAGAACTTCCGTTCGCAGTGGCAGGGCGTCACCGAGGGCAACCTCGAGAAGATCCTCACGCTGCTGCGCGCCATGAACCCCGTCGCGGTCATGATCGACGAGGCCGACGCCGCGCTCGGCGACCGCTCCAGCCAGGGCGACTCGGGCGTGTCCAGCCGCGTCTTCGGCCAGATCGCACAGGCGATGTCCGACACGCGGTTCCGCGGCAAGATCATCTGGTTCCTCGTCACCGCCCGGCCGGACCTCATGCCGGTCGACCTCAAGCGGCAGGGCCGCGCCGAGGAGCACCTCGCCCTGTTTTACCCGTCCACGCGCGAGGACCGCGAGGAATTGCTGCGGGTGATGATGCGCAAGACGGGCGTTTCCGTGCCCGCCTCGGAGATCCCCGAGGCGCTGCTCGACGGCGAGCGGACGTACTCCGGAGCGGACATGGAGGCGCTCCTGACGCGCGCCAAGTTCCGCGCCGCCACCCACGCCCTCGACGCGCCAGCACCGGATTCGGACGACGCCGTGCCTACGGCACCCGGTGCCGTCACACGGGCGATCCTCGAAGCGGTCGTCGCCGACTTCCTGCCCCCGACCTACCCGCTGCAGGTAGAGCTTCAGAACCTCGTCGCCGTCATGGAATGCACGAGCCAATCCATGCTCCCGGAGCGGTTCCGGAGCCTCGACCGCGAGGCGACCGTCCGCCGCATCGAGGAGCTCAAGGGGCTCATCGGCGAACGGTAGATGCCCGACGAGCCCCTCGGCTCGTCGGACATGTTCGCCTGAAGGCTAGGCCTTCTTCTTCGTGTTGTGCGCGGCGAACAGGTCCAAGTAGAGCTCATACCCGATCAGGACGGCCTCCGGCTCGTTGTTCTTCTGGATCATGATGCCCGTCTTGAGGCCCTTGGCCTGGTCGATCAGAGCCGAGGTCCGGGAGCGAAGTTCGGTGACGGTCGCAACCGCCTCGATTCCACGTGTGCTGTACATCGGGATGTGTGCTGAATGTGGGAGGGAAAGACGCGCGGGCAGGCAAGTGTGGTGGGCACCACCCGCGTACGTGCCAAAATACTACCCTGCTCTGAACGCACAACGGCTCCGCCCCGTCTCCCCCTGCCAAAATGATTCTGTGCCGTGTCACCGGAACCGTCGTCTCGACGATGAAGAACGACCGTCTCCGGTCGCACCGGCTCCTCCTCGTCCGCGCGATCGACCTGGACGGACAGGTCCGCGACCGCCCCGAGGAGGTCGCGCTCGATCCGGGGCTCGACGCAGGCGTCGGCGACACCGTCCTGATTGCGAAGGAAGGGGCGGTCGTTGCAGACCTGTTCGACCGGGCTCTCCCAGAAGGGTCGCTGGCCACCCCGGCCAACGTCGTCATCGTCGCCGTTGTGGACGAATGGCGGGTCGAAGTTTGAACGGTTGATGGGACGTGTCGTCTCCTACCTCCGGTCGACCTTTTCCTCTCGCCGGCCCCTTTTCCCCCTGCTCTTCAACGCCCGCGCGGCTCTCCACCGGCTTGCGGCGGGTATCGTCGGCACACCTTCACTCCACGCTCTCCCATGGCAAGCGCACCCTACGACGTCGTCGTCATCGGATCAGGCCCCGGCGGCTACGAGGCGGCCATACGCGCCCACCAGCTCGGCCTCCGCACCGCCATCGTCGAGAAGAACAAGCTCGGCGGGGTGTGCCTCAACATCGGCTGCATCCCCACCAAGGCGCTCCTCAAGTCCGCCGAGGTCGCCCACCAGATGAGGCACCTCGCCGACTACGGCCTGTCGTTCGGCGGCGACGGGGCACAGCCGGACGTCGAGATCGACTTCGGCGCCGTCGTGAAGCGCTCCCGCGGCGTCGCAGACAAGATGAACAAGGGCGTCGGCTTCCTGATGAAGAAGAACAAAGTGGACGTTTACATGGGTGCCGCGACGCTCCTCGGCGGGGGCCGCATCGCCATCGCCCCGTCCGAGACCATGGACGGCGAGACGGTCGGCGAGGCGACCGAGATCTCGGCCGCGCATGTCATCGTCGCCACCGGTGCTCGCGCCCGTGCGATCCCCACGCTACCCGTCGACGACGCCAAGATCATCGACTACAAGCAGGCCATGCTCCAGACGACGCGGCCGGCCTCGCTGCTCATCGTCGGCGCGGGCGCAATCGGCGTCGAGTTCGGGTATGTCTACCACCACATGGGGACCGCCGTGACAATCGTCGAGCTTCAGGACCGCCTCGTGCCCGTCGAAGACGCCGACGTCTCGAAGGAGCTCGAGCGGGCGTACAAGAAGATGGGCGTGACGGTCATGACTGGTGCCCAGGTCACGAACGTCGACACGTCCGGGGCGGGCTGCACGGTGACCATCAAGACCGCGAAGGGCGACCAGACCGTGACGGTGGACCAGGTCCTCTCGGCGGTCGGCGTGCAGGGCAACGTCGAGGGCTTCGGACTCGACGAGATCGGCGTGGCGCACGAGCGCGGCGCGATCACCGTCGACGCGTCCTACCGGACCAACGTCGAGAACGTGTACGCCATCGGCGACGTCGTCGGTGGGCCGTGGCTGGCGCACGTCGCCTCGCATGAGGGAATCGTCTGCGTCGAAGGCATCGCGCACGCGATGGGCAAGCTGGACAGGAAGCCGCACCCGGTGGACTACCTCAACGTGCCCGGCTGCACGTACTGCATCCCGCAGATCGCCTCGACGGGCTACACCGAGGTGGCCGCGCGCGAGGCGGGCTTCGACGTCAAGGTCGGCAAATTTCCCTTCGCCGCCTCGGGCAAGGCGGCCGCCATCGGCGACCAGACCGGCTTCGTGAAAGTGGTCGTGGACGCGCGCTACGGCGAGATCCTTGGCGCGCACATCATCGGACACGACGCAACGGAGATGATCGCCGAGATCGTGACGGCGCGCGCGCTCGAAGCGACGGCCCACGACGTGATGGACGCCATGCACCCGCACCCGACGCTCTCGGAGGCCGTCATGGAGGCCTTCCGCGACGCCTACGGCCAGGCGATCAACGCGTAGCGAAGCCAGCGCGTATCGTCGGCGCGCTGGCAGGGTTGGAGGGCATCGCGTCTCGGCGCGGTGCCCTCGTCTCGTTGGTGGCCACGAGGCGCGAACCGGGACGCACGTCGGGCGTGCAGGGACTCCACTCTCCTCTCCCCCTCCGATGAGCAACCCCTCCCAGCCGAACGAGCAGCCGACCCGTGAGGAGGCCATGGCCAAAATCGCTGAGATGATCGGCGACGCCCGCATCAGCACGCTCACAACTGTCGACGCCGACGGGACGCTCTGGAGCCGCCCGATGGCCGTCCAGACCGACGGCTTCGACGGCACGCTCCACTACTTCACCCACGCCGACACCGAGAAGGTCGAGCACATCGGGCGCAACCCGAATGTGGCCGTGGCCTTCTCGGACCCGAAAGACCAGAACTACGTCACGCTCGCCGGCACGGCGGCCGTCCTCAACGACCGCACGACGATCGCCGAGCTGTGGTCCGAGCCCATGCGGACGTGGTTCCCCGACGGCAAGGACGACCAGGACCTTCGCCTGCTCCGGGTCGACGTCCACCGAGCCGAGTACTGGGACTCGCCGTCGAGCGCCGTCGTGTACGCCTATGGCTACGTCAAGGCAGCGCTTACCGGAAAGGCCCCGAACCCCGGCGACCATGGCACGGTGGAGCTGTAGAAGCGGTTTGACGTTCAGACTCAAACGTCAACCATCAACCCCCCTTCTCCTCACGGCACCTCGAAGGTCGACGCCGGCAGGTCCGGGTCGACCTCGACGGCCGAGAGCTGCGTCTGGCCCGCCGGCGCGCCGTCGACGGTCTGGACGTAGCGGAACGGGAGCGTGAGGGCGCCG
>JANPJI010000074.1:0-2690 GCA_031425425.1 Rubricoccaceae bacterium | reverse complement strand
GCGCCGTCGATGATCCGGTGGTCGTACGAGAGCGAGATGTAGACCATGTGGCGGATCGCGATGACGTCGCCCAGGACCGGGTCCTCCACCACGACCGGCCGCTTCACGATGGCCCCCGGCGAGAGGATCGCCGACTGCGGCTGGTTGATGATCGGCGTGCCCATGAGGCTCCCGAGCGAGCCAACGTTCGTGATCGTGAACGTGCCGCCCTGGAGTTCGTCCGGCTGGAGCTTCTTGGTCCGCGCCCGCGCCGCGAGGTCCGCCACGGAGTGCGCGAGGCCGCTGAGGTTCTGCTGGCCCGCGTTGCGCACGACCGGCACGAGGAGGCCCTTCGCGAGGGCGACGGCGATCCCGATGTGGTAGTCCTTGCGCACCAGGATCCGCGAGCCCTCGACGGACGCGTTCAGGAACGGGTGCAGGCGCAGCGGCTCGATCGAGGCGGCGATGAAGTACGGCGTGTACGTCAGCTTGACGCCCTCGCGCGCCTCGAAGGCGCTCTTGTTGGCCTCGCGGTGCTTCACGAGCCCGGTCACGTCCACCTCGGCGAAGCTCGTCACGTGCGCGCTCGTGTCCTTCGATCGGCGCATGTGCTCGGCGATGAGCTGCCGCATCCGGTCCATCTCGACGACCTCGACGCGGTCGCTGCTCTCCGTCGGTGCGGCGGCGGGGGCCGGACGCGGAGCGGCGGCCGGAGCTTTCGGAGCCTGCGCTGCGGGGGCCGCGACGGCGGGCGGATGGGCAGGTGCGGGCACCGCGACGGCCGGAGGCGGTGTGGGAGCCGCCGCGGGCGCGGCGGTGCGCGCGTCGAGCAAGGCCATCACGTCGGACTTGGTGACGCGGCCCTCGGAGCCGGAGCCGGCGATGCCCTGGAGATCCGCGAGCGACAGGCCCTCCGTCTCGGCGATGGAGCGGACGAGCGGCGAGTAGAAGCGCCCGCCGTCGTCGCGGCGCGGGATGGGGCCGGCCGGCTGCGCCTCGGCAGCGGCGGCGCTGGCGGCAGCCGTTTCGGCCTGGGCCGGGGCAGCGAGCGGCGAGCCGTCGCCCGAGGCGCTGTAGCTCTTCTCGGCCGGACCGGGCGTGTGCGGCGTCGCCGAGGTGGCGGGCTCGGGGGCAGCGGCCGCGGCGGGCGCGGGAGCCGGGGCGGCGGGCTGGGCCGCGGCGATACCCGAGGCGGCACCCGTCGCGATGATGGCGATCGGCGTGCCGACGTCGACCGTGTCGCCCTCGGCGACGAGGATCTCGACGAGCGTGCCGGCCTCGGGGCTGGGCACTTCGGAGTCGACCTTGTCGGTCGAGATCTCCAGCAGCGTCTCGTCCATCTCCACCGTGTCACCGACGGCCTTCGCCCACGACAGGACGGTCCCCTCCATGACCGACTCGCCCATCTTGGGCATCACCACCTCGACGCGCGCCCCGCCGGACGCAGGGGCGGCTGCCGCAGCAGCGGGGGCAGCAGGCACGGCCGTCACCTCCGGCTCTGCGTTCGGCGCGGACGCCTCCTGCGCCGCGGCGTCGCCCGCGGGCGTCTCCGACACGGGCGTCGCCTCGGCAGGCGTCTGAGCCGCAGGAGCAGGCGTCTCGGCCACAGGCGTTGCCGCCGTGGGCGTTTCGGCTGCGGGAGCAGACGTCTCGGCGGCCGCAGGTGCCGCGGCCGGGGCGCTCGGAGCTGCCGCCGGAGCCGCATCCGCCGCCGCGGTCACATCGGTCTCGATGACGGCGATCGCCGTGCCGACGTCGACCGTGTCGTTCTCCTGGACGAGGATCTCGACGATCCGGCCCGCCTCCGGCGAGGGCACCTCGGAGTCGACCTTGTCGGTCGAGATCTCCAGCAGCGTCTCGTCCATCTCGACGATGTCGCCGACGGCCTTCTTCCACTCGAGGACGGTTCCTTCCATCACGGACTCGCCCATTTTGGGCATTACGACGTCGATGCGGGCCATGACGGAAGCTGCGGGCGCGGCGGCTGAGAAGAGGTGCGGGAAAGATACGCGGGGCGGCGTCCGTCGGTCCCGCCGAGGCGCGGCCGGCCCGGCGCGTCAGGGGCCGGCGACGCGCGCGTTGAAGAGGCGCATGGGCTTCGGGAGCCCGTCCGGGGCAACGGCGAGCGCGGCCTCGGCGGCGCGGTCGTAGGCGGCGTCGGCGGTCTCGCGGTCGGCCGCGTCGAACGGGGCGAGGACGAAATCGACCTGCGTGCCCGGCGCGAAGTCCGAGCCGACGCCGACCCGGAGGCGCGCCCACTCGGACGAGTCGAGCGCGTCGGCGATGTCGGCGAGGCCGTTGTGGCCGCCGGCCCCGCCGCGTGCGCGCATCCGGATCTGGCCCACTGGCAGCGCGAGGTCGTCGGTGACGACGAGGAGCGCCTCGGGGCCGACGCCCGTTCGCCGGAGCACGTCCGCGACGGCCGTCCCGCTGCGGTTCATGAACGCCTGCGGCTTGACAAGCGCGACGCGGTGCCCGTGCCAGTCGCCCTCGGCGACGAGCCCAGCCGCCCCGGCACCTGTCCACGCCGCGCCGAGGCGGAGGGCGAGCCGGTCGGCGACGTCGAAGCCGGCGTTGTGGCGCGAGCCGGCGTAGCGCGCGCCCGGGTTGCCCAGCCCGACGACCAGGAGGTGCGGGCGCGCCGCAAGCGGGCGCGAGGCGGGCGGCTCGGACGGCGAGCCGAAGAGGCGCGAGAAGAGAGACATGTCGGG
>JANPJI010000073.1:0-4743 GCA_031425425.1 Rubricoccaceae bacterium | reverse complement strand
CGGACATCCACCGTCTCGTCGATGGCCGACTGCGAGGCGTCGCCGGGCGGCAGGCGGACGAAGCCGCCGAAGCCGTCGGCGGTGATGCGCATCGCTTCTGCGCCCTGGAAGTTCTCGGGCAGGAACGTGACTGGCAGGCCCTCGACGTAGGGGAACACGACCCGGTCGGCGCCTTCGAGGCGGACGAGCACGGCCGGAGCCGTGAACTGCCGGATGTCGATAAAGCGGGGGTCGAAGTAGCCCTCGCTGGCCGGGTGGATGAGGATGAAGTCGGCGTCGAAGCCGGACTCTTCGAGCATGGCCTGCGTAAGGCCCGTGATGAGCAGGTCGTTGGCCCGCCGCGAGTCGAGCGCGCCGCGGAGGTCGGTTGCCCCGCCCTCGTCCACGGACTCGATCGTGTTCTGGACCCACCCGACGATGGCCGCGAGGCGCACCGAGTCCGGCGCGGCCGGGTCGGCGAGCGCGCGGGCCTGCTGGGCGACCGGCCCCGTGGCGCCGCCGCGGCGCTTGAACACGTACCGCCCGAAGTCGCGGGCGAGCAGCTCCCACGACGTCGGGGCCTGGTAGATCGGCAGCACGTCGCCGGTGTGGATCGAGGTGACGGCGAACTCGAGGTACGGCCCGACCTCCTTGAAGAACGGCGAGTACGGCTCGTCGGCGAAGGCCGGCACGTTGTCGCGGCGGGCCGTGAGGACGGTGTAGTGCGGCTGCGAGTCGCGGTCGACGCCGATGGCAGGGATCGCATCCGGGGCGGTCTGCTTCACAGAGAGTCCCCACGACGAGGGGTACACGTACCGGAACGTGAGGCGGTCCACCGGGACGTCGTACTGGAGCCGGACGTCGTGGTAGAGCGGCGGCTGGAACGAGCGGTCCCACGACCGCCGCAGCCGGTAGCTCTCCTCGACGACCGACCCGACGGCGACGTTGGGGTAGGCCACCTTGTACACGACGTCCTCGCCGTCGACCTCGCGGATGAGGTCGAGCATCGCGAACACCTGTGCCTGACCGTCCGGCGCGACAACGCGCAGGTGGACGCCCTCGACGACGTCGCGCCGGCTGGACGTGATCTGGAACGTCGACGCGCTGGTGTCGTCGGGGTCGAGCACGACGTACTGGCGGCGGATGTCCTGGACGAAGTCCCACGTGTCGGACTGGAGCGCGAACTGGTGCTCGATGGTGTGCTCGTTGGTCAGGAAGACGAACGGGACCTGCGTGTACAGCGTCCGGAGCGAGTCCAGGTTGACGACCGGCAGCGGCGGCAGGACGTCGAGCGGGCGCCGCGTGAACTCGGTCCGCGAGCTCGCGATCGGGCTGGTCGTCGTGGCCGCGCAGCCGCAGACGGTGAGGAGGACGGCGAGGACGGGCGTGAGGTGGAACAGTCGGGTCATTCGGCGAGGGGGCGGAAGGTGAACACCTCGCGGCGGGCACCGAGGTACCGGTCCGCGAGGTCGAGGTAGGCCGTCCGCGCGTCGCCCTCGAAGTGGCGGGTGCGCTGGCGGAAGAGGTAGGTCAGCATTGTGCCGTCGGGGCCGGGCGCGACGCGCGCCTCGAAGCGAGCGTCGGGGCCGCCCCACGCGAGCTCGGCCGGCTCGGCGTCCCACGCGCCGGGCGCGACGAGCAGCGCGAGCCGGACGTTGGGGCGCATCGGGACGTCGACGGGGAGCGCGTCGCCGAGGCGCTCGCGGGCGTCGGCGGGGACGGCTCGGAAGGGCGTCTGCGGCAGGTAGCGGCGCGTCGGCGAGGCGACGACGAACTGCGACAGGTCCGCGCGGGCGCTGAACGTCGCCGCGTCGGGGCGGTCGTCGGTGAGGGCCAACTCCGACAGGCGAATCCGGTACAGCACGTCGCCGGCGATGGCCGAGAGCGCGTTGACGGCGTCGGGGCCGGAGCCCTTGACGAGCGCCTCGCGGACGATTCCGAGCACTGCCCCGCGGGCGACGATCGTGGCCCGGCCGGCGTCGAGCGAGTCGAGTGCGAAGCGGACCGCGACGTCGAGAGAGGGGAGCGAGTCCTGGGCGGCCAGCCGAAGGTCCTCGGCTGCACCGTCGCCGAGGCGCAGCGCGCGGCCGTCGAGGTCGTTCTCTGGCAGGTCGCCGAAGGGCAGGTACGGGTGCGTCGGGTCGAAGTAGACGCGCCGCGCGCCCTCTCCGAAGGCGCAGATGGCGTGGTTGTAGAGTCCCATCGCGACGCCGCGGGTCTCGGCCGACGGCTGCGTCGACGCCAGCACGACGTCCACGCGGTGCCCGAGCAGGCGGGCCAGTGTGGCGACGAGGAACGCGCGGTCCTTGCAGTCGCCGTAGGACTGCCCGAGCACGAAGGTCGGTGCCCGCGGCACGAACGCGCCCTCGTCGCGGGCGTCGGCGATGTAGCGGATGCGCGTGCGGACGTGGTCGTGGATCGCGGCGACGGTCGCCTCGGGCGTGTCGCGGCGGAGCGACCGGGCGACGGCGCGAAGCGCCTCCGTCGTCGTCGTGTCTACGGACCCGACGAGGCGTCCGTACCACGCAGCCAGCTCGTCCGGCTGCGTCGGCGTCAGCGCGACGCCGCCGCGGCGGAGGTCGATCTGGACGGCGGCGTGGTAGCCGTTGAGGGCGAACAGGGCGACCTCCTCGGCCTCGTCGAGCGACTCGAACACGACGCGCGCCTCGCCGCTCCCGACGACGCGCTGCGCCTCGACATCCCCCCGCGGGGCGGACACGTCGAACGCGACGGCGACATCGGCGGGATGACGGACGACCACCTCGAAGCGGTCCAGACGGTCCACGTTGGGGACGTACAGGACCGGGAGGTAGGCCGGGTCCGGGTAGGTCCGGCGGTACCGGTACGTCAGTCGCTGGCCCGGCTGCGGCGTCTCACTGAGCGTGAACGACTGGACGGTCCCGCCCGAGAGGAAAATGTCCGCCGGGGTCGTCCGGTTGGTCGAGAACTGGCGCTGCGCGACGCGGCGTCCGTCGAGTTCGGCCTCGAACTCGGTCACGCGGTTGAAGTACTGCTCGTGAACCGAAAAGCGCACGTCCTCCGTCGACCGCTGGGAGACGAACGTAACGGCAACGGTGACCTCCTCGACCACCTGCTGGCCGGCTCCGCCGAGTGTGAACGTGTGCGTTTCGGAGTACTGGACGTCCGGCGTCGGTCGCGCGGTCGCGGGGCGAGCCGACGGCGCGGCGACGGGTACCGCGGCGGCGACCGCAACGAAGGCCGCGATCCGCCAGGCGGCGAGGCTGGAAAAAAACGTGGGTCTGAACATGTGTCGAAGCTACCGGTTCGCGCACGAGTGTGCCACTCAGAGGCTGGCGATGAATGAGCGCCGAGGTCTCATTATGCCGTCGTTCCCGCGCACGCGGGAAACCAGACCGACCGTGGCACCGCGTTTCGGCCCCTGGATCCCCGCGTGCGCGGGGACGCCGGCGTTCATTGTCAGCCTCTCAGCGCGCCCCTCCCGTCGCCAGTCCGACGGCCCGTTGCCACGCCGCATAGCCGGTCGTTCGGAGGGGAGATGCCGCGTCCGGCTCGACCCGCTCCGCCGCGCGCCACCGGGCGGCCACGTCGGCCGGCGAGAAGAGGCCCGCGGCGACGCCCGCAAGCGCGGCGGCCCCCCACGCCGTCGCCTCGACGAGCGCGGGCCGCTCGACGGGCGCGCCGAGGGCGTCGGCGATGGTCTGGAGCAGGACCGGGTTGGCCGCCGCCCCGCCGTCGACGCGGAGCGTGGGCAGGGCGAGGCCCGCGTCGGCGCGCATGGCGTCGACGACGTCGCGGGTTTGGAAGGCGATCGCTTCGAGGGCGGCTCGGGCGAGGTGCGCGCGCGTCGTCCCCCGTGTGAGCCCGGCGATGAGGCCGCGCGCGGCGGGGTCCCACGTTGGCGCGCCGAGGCCGGTGAAGGCGGGCACGAACACGACCCCGCCGGTGTCCGGGACGGAGGCGGCGAGCGCGGCCGTCTCCTCGACCGAGGCGATCACCCCGAGGCCGTCTCGGAGCCACTGCACGGCCGCGCCGGCCACGAAGACGCTCCCTTCGAGGGCGTACTCCGGGCCGTCGCCGAGGTCGTAGGCGACGGTGGTGAGGAGGCCGTGGGCCGAGCGCGCGGGCGTCCGGCCGGTCTGCATGAGCAGAAACGCGCCCGTCCCCACCGTCGTCTTGGTCTGCCCCGGCGCGAGGCAGGCCTGCCCGAAGAGGGCCGCGTGCTGGTCCCCGGCGACGCCCAGGATCGGAACGGGGGCACCGAGAATGTCGGCGTCGAGCACGCCGAACGGTCCGGCGGAGGGCCGGACCTCGGGGAGGACTGCGCGTGGGACGTCGAGCGCCGCGAGCAACTCGTCGTCCCACCGCCCCCGGCGGATGTCCCACAGCATCGTCCGCGAGGCGTTGGTGACGTCGGTCGCGTGCAGTCCGCTCTGCGGACCACCGGTGAAGCTCCACACGAGCCACGCGTCGACGGTCCCGAAGGCGAGGTTGCCGCGCGCGGCCGCGCCGCGCGCGCCGGGCGTGTGGTCCAGGATCCAGGCGAGCTTGGTGCCCGAGAAGTAGGGGTCCAGGCGCAGCCCGGTCGTCGCCTCGACGTGCGGTCCGAGGCCGTCCTCGGCGAGGCGCGCGCAGGCGTCGGCCGTGCGGCGGTCCTGCCAGACGATGGCCGGCGCGACGGGCGTCCCGGTCCGCCGGTCCCACACGACCGTCGTCTCGCGCTGGTTGGCGATGCCGACGGCGCGAACGTCGCGGGCTGAGACGCCGGCACGGGCGAGGCACGCG
>JANPJI010000072.1:0-4475 GCA_031425425.1 Rubricoccaceae bacterium | reverse complement strand
GTGCCGAACTGAGCGGTGGGCAGTGGCAACGGGTCGCGCTCGCGCGCGCCTACCTGCGGCCAGCCCCCGTCGTCGTGCTCGACGAGCCGACGAGCGCGATGGACTCCTGGTCGGAGATGGACTGGTTCCGGCGGTTCCGCGCCCTCGTCGAGGGAAAGACGGCGGCCATCGTGACGCACCGGTTCACGGTCGCGATGCAGGCGGACGTCATCCACGTGATGGAGGACGGCCGCGTGATCGAGTCGGGGTCGCACCGCGAACTCCTCGACCTCGGCGGACGGTACGCCGCCTCGTGGACCGAGCAGAACCGGAACGCGGAGGCTGCCCTCCACGGGGACGGCGAGACCGCCGAGGCGCGACCGGCATGACCCGATCCCGTGTCCGCGAGCCGCTCGTCGACCGGCGTCACCCACAGCGTCAGCTTGCGCTGGCGCGCCACCGGGCCGGCCGGCCGCCGCGGCGGTTCCGGCTCGGAGCCGTGCTCCGTCCGATTGCAGCGGGTCTGGATCTCGGCCTGCTTGCTGTGCTGACGATCGGGCTGGCCGGCCGGGCCGTTCGTCCAGACACCTGGTGGTGGCCGCAGGCGGCTGCGCTGGTTCTTCCGCTGACTGCGCTGGCTGCGCTCCCGATCGGAATCGGGCTGGCCGTGATGGCGGTGCGTCGATCCGGCCGGCCTGCGCGCCGAGCGTGGGTGGCCGCCGGGGTACACCTGGCCCTGGCTGCGGTGGCTCTCAATCGGCTCGGGATGCCGGGCGTCGGCTCCGACGCGTTGCCGGCTTCCGCTCCTCCGGGCACGCTGCGAGTCCTGGCGCTGAACGGCGGGGGAGCAACCCGGTGGTCGCCCGTGCTCCTGTCCGAGGCGTTGGACGAGACGTCGCCGCACCTCGTCGCGTTGCAGGAAATCGATCTCATCGCCGTCGAGGTACCCGGAGGGGGGGAAGACACTCAGAACGTGTGGGCACATTCGCCGCTCGTGGCCCCGCTTCTCGATTCAACCGTGTATGCCGTCGCAGCCCCCCGAGCCAACCAGCCGCGTTCGACGATCGAGATGCCGGTGTTCGGGCGGATCCCGATCCAGTCCCAGCTGTCGCAACGGCTGGGGATCGACGAGGACGCCGGTCAGTACTCGCGCACCGTGGTCCGGTGGAACGGTCGTGAGGTCGCCGTTTACAGCGTCCACCTGCGCTCATTCGGGGTTCACAGGCCCTGGACCGACGGGGAAGTTGCGAGCGTGAGCGCCTGGATCCGAGCTGCAGGCGTGTTCCGGGGCGACTTCATCCTCCGTGCGTCCGAAGCCGACCGGTTCCGGGACATTCTGGACGCCGAGCGGCTCCCGTTCCTCCTCGTCGGGGATCTCAACACGACGCCGGGGCAGTGGGCGTACGCCCGGATCGGAGCCGGGCTGACCGACGCACTCGGTGAAATGGGACGCTCTGCGACCTACCCCGACGCACGCCCCTTGTTCGAGATCGACGCTGTGTTCACGAGCCCTGGGTGGACGGTCGAGGCCGCGACAGTGGGCCGCCGCGGGCTCTCCGACCACCGAGCGATCATCGCAGATCTCCGACTGGAGTGAGGGCCGGAGGACGGTGAGAATGCGCAGTGGCCACCCCGTCCGCTCACTCACCGCAAGTCGCCCGAAGACGGTTAAGTTGTTCGGGCAGTCTACTGGCCCCGCATGGTTGTTCCCACACCCGAGTACGAAGCGATTCGCCTGGCCTCGTCTTCCCGATTCGGGGACGACGAAGCGGAGCGGCTCCGTGCGCTCGTAAGTGAGGGGCTCGACTGGGACCGCGTCTTCTATGAGGCGACATATCACGGCGTTCAGCCAGCGGTTTATTCTAAGTTTGTCCCAATGAGCGATTCGCATCCAGACGTGGCTGGTCTGCAGGAGATGATCCGTGTGCTCCACCAGCACGTATCGGCCCGAACGGCGTTCTCTCTGTTTCTCGCCGCCGAGATGGCCCGCCTCGCGAACAGGCTCGCACAGGAGGCGGTGCCCTTCCTCGTCCTCAAAGGACCCTCGCTGGCGGATGCGTACGGAGGGTTCGCCCGGCGGCCGTTCGTGGACAACGACCTCCTGATCCGCCGAGACGACTTTAACCGGTTGGGCGGAGTGCTCGAGTCTCTGGGGTTTCAGCGACTCGAGCGAACCCCCCTGCGGCTTGCCGGCTACCTGTACATCCACGGTGAGTTCTCGTTCAGCCGGGCGATGACGGGCCAGACCTCCACCGTCGATGTCCACACGGCGGTCGTACCACCGGGGCTGCCATACCAGGAACGGTTCGAGACTCTGCTCGGGCGAGGGCGCGTGATCGGTATTGGAGGGATCGACATGCCGGTGCTGTCCTGGGAAGACCTCCTGATCGCGCTCAGTCTCAACGGGTTCAAGGACCAGTGGTACCGCCTCCGCCTGGTAGCGGATGTCGCGGCGACTGCATCGATGGTCTCGGACTGGGACGCCGTTTTTCAGCGAGTCGACGCGGCACGAAGCCGAAGAATGTTGACCGTGGCGTTGCTTCTGGCGGTCCAGGAGGGCGGGCTCGTGCTGCCCGACTCCGTTCTGAGCCGCATCCAGGCAGACGCGGCTGCGGTACGCCTCGCGGCGTGGACCCGGCAGAAGATTCAGGTCTCCAGCTCGTCGGGCATTCTGCCGTGGGCAGACCGCGTGCGGCTGAACATGCGCTCGCAGGACACCCTCGCCGGGCGGGTCCGCTACGCGCTGTTCTCGGCAGTGCGACGGATCACCGAAGCGTACGTGGACCCTGAGCAGTCGGAGGTCCGGCGGGCTCGGTCCATAGCCCAAGCGGCGCGTCGCTGATCGGTGCGGTGCCCTCCGAACGGCTTCCGGAGACGACTCACGCACGTACCTGCCCGCAAGGTCTGGATCGTCGTCTGATAGGGCGGCGAGGCGAACCTCAGACGGCGGCTCCCTGCGCATAGGTCCACCGGATGGCGAACTGCAGCAGCTCCGTCACCGAGTCCAGCCCCAGCTTCTCCTTCGCGCGGCGCCGGTACGTCTCCACCGTCTTCCGCGACAGATTCAGACGGTCCGCGATCTCCTCGGCCGCCTTCCCCTGCCCGAGCAGCTGAAACACGGCCATCTCCCGGTCCGTCAGCTCGTCGAGGCCGGGCTCCGGCGGGGCCCCGTCCCCGGCCGACTTCGACGGCGACGCCGGCGACCCGAACGCGACGCGGGCCAGGATCCGGCTCGCCGCGGCGCGGGCCAGGTAGATCTCGCCGGCCGCGGCGGCGCGGATCGCCTCGGCGACGACGGCGGTGGGCTCGGACTTGCGGACGTAGCCGCGCGCCCCGGCCCGGAGCGCGCGCGCGGCGTAGACGGCCTCGTCGTACATCGAGAACACGACGACCTCGAGGTCGGGGCACTCGGCGCGGAGGTTCTGCACGAGGTCGAGCCCGTGCGCGTCGCCGAGGGAGATGTCGATCACGGCGACGTCGGGCGCGGTGGCGCGGACGAGCGCGAAGGCGTCGGCGGCGGATCCGGCGACGCCGAGCAGCTGCATGTCGGGCTGCGCTCCGATGGCGTCGGCGACGGCGTCGCGCACCGCCGGGTGGTCGTCCACCACCACGACGCCGAGACGGGTTCGACCGACGGACAGGGGAGGAGTGGACATGGAGTGGCGCGAGTGATAGATCTGGACCCGCTCTGGCGAAAGTCGTGCCGTTTCGGTGGTTTCTCCAGTTGAGGCCCCGGACAAGGCCTGAGTCGCTCTTGGACGGCACCTGAACCGGTCTGCTGGGCGTGACCGAAGCCGCTGTCAGAACTGGCGCGAGACCCGTACGACCGTCCCATGCCCAGGCTGGCTTTCGATGGTCAGGATCGCCCCGGCACTCTGCGCCCGGCGGCGAAGGCTGAACAGGCCGATGGATCTGGGCCGCGGCTGGTCGAGCTCAAACCCGACACCGTCGTCTCGAATCTCCATGACGACTCCCGAATCGTCCTGTCGGAAGGACACAAGGACCGTTGCCGAGTGCGCATGTTTGAGAGCGTTGCTGATCGCCTCCTGGGCGATCCGGTAGAACTGCAGCGCGGCGTCTGGCTCACGCAAGTCCGCCTGTCCATCGTACTCGAAGAGGCACCGCGTGAGGTTGAGAGCGTCTACGTGGGTGACGAGCTCGGCGAGGGCTGCAGCGACGCCTTCCTGGTAGAGCTGCGGTGGGACGAGCCCGCGGCAGATGGCCCGGACCCGTTCGATCGCTTCGGCCGTGTAGGCGGCGATCCGCCGTGCGATCGTCGCGTTCTCTTCATTGTGTACCCGCTCTGCCAGGTTCTCGCTTAGCATCCGCGCCCCCGTCAGCAGCTGGCCCACGCTGTCGTGGAGGTCGCGGCCGATCCGCTCCTGCTGTTCCTCGAGTGCGTCCACCATTCCGCTTTCCATGGCGACGCGTTCCGTGATCTCGGTGCAACTCCCCCATACGCCGACGAGCGCGTCCCGCTCGAACCGGCCGACGGC
>JANPJI010000071.1:0-4904 GCA_031425425.1 Rubricoccaceae bacterium | reverse complement strand
GGCAGTTCTCGTTCCCCGGCGGGATCCCGAGCCACGTCTCGCCCGAGACGCCGGGCTCGATCCACGAGGGCGGCGAGCTGGGCTACTCGCTCGCGCACGCCTACGGGGCCGTCTTCGACAACCCGGACCTCGTCGCGTGCTGCGTCGTCGGTGACGGCGAGGCCGAGACGGGTGCCCTCGCGGCGAGCTGGCACTCGAACAAGTTTCTCAACCCCGCCCGCGACGGGGCCGTCCTGCCGGTCCTGCACCTCAACGGCTACAAGATCGCCGGGCCGACCGTTCTCGCGCGGATGAGCCGCGACGAGTTGACGAGCCTGTTGGTCGGCTACGGCCACACGCCGTACTTCGTCGAGGGCGACGACCCCGCGACGATGCACCGGCTCATGGCCGAGGCGCTCGACACGTGCCTCGCCGAGATCCAGGCCGCGCAGCGGGCCGCCCGCGAGGACGGCGAGACCGTCCGGCCGCGGTGGCCCATGATCGTGCTCCGCTCGCCGAAGGGCTGGACCGGCCCGAAGGTCGTGGACGGGCTGCCGGTCGAGGGCACGTTCCGGGCGCACCAGGTCCCGCTGGCCGGCCTCGCCACGAGCCCCGAGCACCTCGCGCAGCTCGAATCGTGGATGCGGAGCTACCGCCCCGAGGAGCTCTTCGACGCCGCGGGACGGCTCGTGCCCGAGCTGCGCGCGCTCGCGCCCGACGGACCGCGCCGGATGGGCTCGAACCCGCACGCCAACGGCGGCGGGCTGCTCAGGGACCTGAGGCTTCCCGATTTCCGCGACGCCGCCGTTGCGGTCCCCGCGCCGGCCACCGTGACGGGCGAGGCGACGCGTGTGATGGGGCAGTTTCTCCGCGACGTGATGGCGCTGAACCCCGAGACGTTCCGCGTGATGGGCCCCGACGAGACCGCCTCGAACCGCCTCACGGCCCTCTTCGAGACAACCGGCCGGACGTGGATGGACGACATCCTGCCCACCGACATCGACCTCGCGCCGGACGGCCGCGTGATGGAGGTGCTCTCGGAGCACCTGTGCGAGGGCTGGCTCGAAGGCTACCTCCTCACGGGCCGCCACGGGCTGTTCTCGTGCTACGAGGCGTTCATCCACGTCGTGGACTCGATGGTCAACCAGCACGCGAAGTGGTTGGATGTCACGCGCGCGATCCCGTGGCGGCGGCCGGTCGCGTCGCTCAACATCCTGCTCACGTCGCACGTGTGGCAGCAGGACCACAACGGGTTCAGCCACCAGGACCCCGGCTTCATCGACCTCGTGGTCAACAAGAAGGCCGCCGTCGTCCGGGTCTACCTCCCGCCGGACGCGAACACGCTCCTCTCGGTCACGGACCACTGCCTCCGGAGCCGGCACTACGTCAACGTGATCGTGGCGGGCAAGGCACCGGCGCTCCAGTTTCTGGACATCGACGCCGCGGCGACGCACTGCGAGGCCGGCATCGGGATGTGGGAGTGGGCCGGCAGCGACGCCGAGGCGGCGCCGGACGTCGTGATGGCCTGCGCCGGCGACGTGCCCACGCTCGAGACGCTCGCCGCGGTTGCCCTCCTCCGCGAGCATCTCCCCGCGTTGAAGGTCCGCGTCGTCAACGTCGTGGACCTCATGCGGCTCCAGTCCGAGCGCGAGCACCCGCACGGGCTCTCGGACCACGACTTCGACGCGCTCTTCACGACGGACGCGCCTGTGATCTTCGCCTACCACGGCTACCCGTACCTCATCCACCGGCTGACCTACGACCGGGCCAACCACGCGAACCTCCACGTGCGCGGCTACCGCGAGGAGGGCTCGACGACGACCCCGTTCGACATGGCCGTGCGCAACGGGCTCGACCGCTTCCACCTCGTGATGGACGTCGTGGACCGCGTCGCGGCCGTCGGCCCGAAGGGGCCGCACGTCCGGCAGGCCATGCGCGACCGCCTCGCCGAGCACGCGCGCTACATCCGCGAACACGGCGAGGACCTGCCCGAGATCCGCGCCTGGACCTGGCCCGGTTGACGAATCCCGCTCCGGCAGACGATTGAGGACGGTCCGGCCGGATCACCGGTGCCACCCGCGCACCGGGGCGTCGTCTGCCTCGGGCACCGCGGCGCGGGTCGTCGGCCCGCAGGAGCCGGAGGGTGCCTGTGCGAAGGTCTGTCGCGGCGTGTGACCCTGGGCCGGTGGGGCGCGACTCGCAGACACCCTTCACGCCGCGGCGCTGGAACGAGACCGTTCCCGAAACCAGAGCCGACACACAACGATCTCGTGGGCTTAACCGACCTCTGCCCGTCCGAAGCGACCATAACGCAGGTGGTTACGTCGAACCCACGTACGACTCACGTCTCGCGCGCCATGTCTGCCTCCCCGACCCCTCGATCCGTCTATTCCGACCCCCTCGACCGTCAGCCGCTGGCGGGTTCGTCCGGTGTCTGCCCGAGCGTGGCGCTGGAGGGCCTGACGAACCGGCCGCTCTCCCGCCGCCAACTCGTCGACCTCGCCGCGCATCTGGACGTTCTCGGACGCCACGACGACGCGGCGCGGGTGATGGCGATGCACGACAGCGCTACTGGAATCGCGTAGGCCGGTGCCGCGCGCCAGCCTACGGCCGGGCGTAGCGCACCTCGGCCCCGACGTGCCGCGCCGCGGCCTCGACGGCCGCCCACGCCGCCGCGCGGGGCACATCGGGGCGGACGACCGCGACCTCCGCGCCCCCCACGCGCGCCTCGCCGTGGATGCGGACGACCGTCGACGCGCCGCCGTCGACGTCGGCCGCGGAGAGGACGAGGCGGATCGGGCCGGCGTCCGTCGCGCGCCAGCCCGTCGTGAGAGAGGTTCCGACGACCGCCTCGACCGGCCAGCCGGCGCGGCGGAGCGTGTTGCGGGCGAGGCCCAGCGCAGCATCGACCGGAAGCTCGCTCGGGAACGAGAGAACGGTTGCCGGCGCGGCCGGTGCAGGTCGCGTCGCGGCACATCCGCCGACGATCAGGAGCGCGAGGGTGAGGCGGGCCGTCACGGGAGCGTGTAGTCCAGCGCGAGCGTGTGGCCGTCCGGCCCCTGCTCGATGCGGACCGTCCCGCGGATCCCGGCGAGCGCGCCCGTTCCAGACCCCGGCGCGATGACTCCGGCCGGGGCCGAGTCCGCCGGGCCACCGCCGGAGACGGCCCCGTGCTGGAACGCGAACGACCCCGCCTGTCCGCCGAGGTGCCCCGTGAACTGCTCCAGGGCGGTGTAGACGGCTCCGCCGGCGTAGTCGTCGGGGTCCGCCATGCAGGTCAGCATCTCGGCTGTCGCCTCGCCGTCGAGGGCCCCGGTGTACGTCTTGCGGATCGTGACGCGCCCGAGAGCCGGTGCGGCGGCTTCGGCCCACGGCGTCTGGTCGGCGGGCGCGGGCTCCCAGGCGGTGATCGTGAAGGCGGCGGTGGCGGTCGGCATGGGCGTCGGGGGAGGAGGGAGGAACGTAGCGCCGGCCGGCCTCTCGCGTTCTGTGCGGTGGGGTCTGCGCGGCAGTCCGACATTGCGTCTCGCCGCTGCCACCGCCATGTCGCTCGTCTCCGCGTTCGTCCTGCTGTTCTTCGTGATGGACGCCTTCGGCAACATCCCGCTGTTCCTCTCGGCGCTGGCCCCCGTGTCGGCGGCGCGGCGGCGGTTTGTCGTGGCGCGCGAGCTGCTGATCGCGCTCGGCGTGCTCGTGCTGTTCCTCTTCGCCGGCCCCGCCCTGCTGCGCGGCCTCGGCATTTCCGAGGCGTCGCTGTCCATCGCCGGCGGCATCATCCTGTTCCTGATCGCGCTGCGGATGATCTTCCCCCAGCAGCATGGCACGATGGCCGAGGAGCCCGTCGGCGTGGAGCCGTTCGTGGTGCCGCTGGCGATCCCCTTCGTGGCCGGCCCGAGCGCGATGGCGTCCGTGATGCTGCTCGTGAGCCGCGAGCCGGACCGGTGGCCCGAGTGGCTCGCCGCGCTCGTACTCGCGTGGGCGGCGACGGCCGCGATCCTGCTGCTCGCGCCGCGCCTCGCGCGCGTGCTCGGCACGCGCGGCCTGGTCGCCATCGAGCGCCTGATGGGCATGGTGCTGACGGCGCTCGCCGTCGAGATGGTGGTCCGGGGCGTCGGGGCCGGGGCGTAGCGATGGGGCAGGGGAGCCGACTCTCCGTCGCTCCGGTATCTTCGGCCTCCCTCTCTCCCGACCCTCCGAATGAAGCTCATCGTCCCCATGGCCGGCCGCGGCACGCGCCTGCGTCCGCACACGCACGTCACACCGAAGCCCCTCCTTCCCGTCGCCGGAACGTCGATGGTCGAGCGGATCATCGAGACGTTCGTCGCCGCCTTCCCGACACCGTTTACGGACGCCGTGTTCGTGCTTGGGCCGGACTTCGGGCAGGAGGTCCGTGACGACCTCACGGCCATCTGCGCGCGCCACGGCATCGCCGCGGCGTTCGCCGTCCAGGCCGCCGCGCGCGGCACGGCCCACGCCGTCGCGCAGGCCGGCGAGCACCTCGACGGCGAGTGCGTCGTCGTCTTCGCCGACACGCTGTTCACCATGGAGCAGGTCCCGGCGTTCGACGCCGACGCCGTCGTGTGGACGATGGCCGTGGACGACCCGAGCCGCTTCGGCGTCGTGGTCAAGTCTGGCGACCGGATCACGGCCTTCGTCGAGAAGCCGGACACGCCGATCTCGAACGAGGCCATCGTCGGCATCTACTACGTCCGCGACGGGGCCGCGCTGAACCGCGAAATCCAGTACCTGCTCGACAACGACGTGACGGGCAAGGGCGACGAGTTCCAGATCACCGACGCCTTCGACCGGATGCTCAAGGCCGGCCAGACGTTCACCACGGCGACGGTCACGGAGTGGCTGGACTGCGGGACCATCCCGGCCCTGATGGAGACGAGCGGCGTCGTGCTTGCGCAGCCCGGCCAGAA
>JANPJI010000070.1:0-1909 GCA_031425425.1 Rubricoccaceae bacterium | reverse complement strand
GTCCTCCGGACGATGACCGGTCTGCCCGAGGCCGTCGACCCGACGCTCGCGGCGCTCGCGGATCGGGGCCTCGTCGAGGCGCAGGGGACGGCGTGGGCGCTCACGCCCGCGGGCCTCGCCGAAGCGAAGCGCCTCGGCGGCGGCCGAGCCCACGACTGACCCCCCCGACTGTGTCCCCTCAGGTCGAAATCCAGCTCATCACGGCCGTCACCGCCGCGGCGTGCGCGCTCGTCGGCGTGTTCCTCGTCCTCCGGCGCTCGGCCCTGCTGTCGGACGCGATCAGCCACGCGATCCTGCCCGGCATCGTCGTCGCCTTCTTCTGGACCGGCTCGCTGTCGTCGCCGCTCCTGCTCGTCGCTGCCGCGGCGACGGGCGTGCTGACCGTGGCCGCGATCGAGGCCGTCGGGCGGACGCGCCTCGTTCGGACGGACGCCGCGATCGGGCTCGTCTTCCCGGCCCTGTTCTCCATCGGCGTCGTCCTCATCGCGCGCTACGCCGGCGACGTCCACCTCGACACCGACGCGGTCCTCCTCGGCGACCCGGCCTTCGCGTGGATCGACCGGTTCGACGCGTTCGGCCGCGACCTCGGGCCGGTCGCGTTGTGGCGGATGGGGACCGTCCTCGCCGTCGTCGGCCTGTTCCTCGGCGTGTTCTACAAGGAGCTCAAGCTGACCACGTTCGACGCCGCGCTCGCCGCCGCGCTCGGGTTCGCGCCGGCCGCGCTGAACTACGCGTTCGTCGCCATCGTGTCGGTCGTCGCCGTCGGCGCGTTCGACGTCGTGGGCTCGATCCTCGTCGTGGCCCTGATGGTGGCCCCGCCGAGCGCGGCCCTGCTCCTGAGCGACCGGCTCCCGCGCGTGCTCGGCCTCGCGACGGGCATCGGCGTCGCGAGCGCGCTCGGCGGGTACGCCCTCGCGCGTGGGCTCGACGCGAGCATCGCCGGGTCGATGGCCGTCGTGGCGGGCGGGCTGTTCGGTGCCGCCGTCGCGTTCGCGCCCGGCCGCGGGCTCGTCGCACAGGCGCGGCGGCGGTCGCGGCAGCGCGTCGCGTTCGCACAGCGGATGCTGCTCGTCCACCTGCTGCACCACGAGGGCACGCCCGAGGCGGACCGCGAGTGCCGCGTCGAGCACCTCGAAGAGCACCTCCACTGGGCACCGCCGTTCGCCGCCCGCGCCGTCCGTGCGGCCGAGCGTCGCGGAGCCGTCGAGCGGTCTGGCCCGCGCCTCGCGCTGACGACGGCCGGCCGCGAGGCGGCGCGCCGCGCGATGGTCGAGTAGGTCGAGTGGGCAGTGGGCAGTGGCACTCACATCACTACTTGTCATCCTGAACTTGATTCAGGATCTGCCTTTCCTTCGGTACGCCTGATAAATGCAGATCCTGAATCAAGTTCAGGATGACACGTTTTGAAGGGGTGCGGATGAACGGCGACGAGGCGCACGGCGACGGGGGGCGCGGCGACGAGGCGCACGGCGACGAGGCGCACGGCGACGAGGCGCACGGCGACGAGGCGCACGGCGACGGGGGGCGCGGCATTCCCGTCTCCCTAATCTGCTTGGCCGCAGGAGACCTTTTCGCAGGCACGCCGCGTTCCATTGACCTTCGCGCCTCGGCGGCCTATCCTTCCCGCCCCTCCAGCGGAGTCTCTCATGCGCTCGACCCTCTACGCTCTCGTCCTGTTCGTCGCGCTCGCCGCCGCCCCGGCCCGGGCGCAGTTTCGCGAGGACGGCCCGGCGCGTCCGGCTGCCGTCGCCCTGTACGACAGCCCCGCGTCGCCCGGCGGCCTGAACCTCGGGCAGCTGTTCAACTCCCGAACGCTCCAGTTCAGCCAGCAGGCCGAGTTCTCGACGACGACCGGCGGCGCGGGCACGCTCGGCCTCGGCGTCTACACGACGAGCCTCCAGTGGCAGCC
>JANPJI010000069.1:0-4612 GCA_031425425.1 Rubricoccaceae bacterium | reverse complement strand
CACCTCGCCGTGCGGGTCCACGACGCCGTGCTCGGGCGAGGCCGCCATCGGGCAGCCGCCGAGCGCGTGGACCGTGATCACGCGGCTGAGGCGGTAGGTCGGGTTGGGGACGAACTCGCCGCCCCAGGCGTGCGCGATGTCAGCCATGGTGCTGCGGACGCGCTCGAAGAAGGGCAGCGAACTCTCCATGGACCACGAGCAGGCGAGGTGGTCGTCGGCGTCGAGGGTGAACCGCCCGTCCGGGACGTCCCGGCCCATGCCCAGCAGCGGGAGCGACGACGTGGACAGGCCGCAGTCGCCGAGGGCGGACGCCAGCTCGGCCGTGATGTCCGTCCGGGGGTCGCGGCCGAGTCGTGCGCGGATCCGCCGGCCGACCATACGGAGGACGCGCCGGGCCGTCCCGCCCACGTTGGCCGCTTCGAGGAGCCACGTGACGAAGGCCGGGAAGCCGGCGTCCTGGATGTAGAAGCCGCGCCCGTCGCCCCCGTCCTGCGTGTCCGGGACGCGGACCGTGCTGGTGATGACGGGGCCGTAGGTCGGGCCGAGGTCGCGCGTGCGCGTCTGGCCCTCGTGCTCCTCCGAGCACTTCATCGCGAACGTGAGGAGGTCGCCGTTGCCGCAGAAGCGGTCGCCGAGGCGCTCGCTGAGGAGGGGGAACGCGGCCCGGTTCTTCAGCAGGAGGAACGACGAGCCGAGGGTGCCCGCGCTGAGCACAAGGCGGTCGGCGGTGAGCTCGACGGGCTCCATGCGCGCCGGCCGGCCGCCGTCCTGCGGGACGTGGCGGACGTAGCGGACGGTGTAGCCGCCGCCCGCGCGCGGCTCGAACGTGCGGACCTCCGAGAGCGTGCGGATGTCGGCCCCGGCGCGCGCCGCGGCCGAGAGGTAGGTGTAGTCGAGGGTGTTCTTGCTGCCGGTGTTGCAGCCGATGTCGCACTCGCCGCAGAGGTGGCACGTGGTCCGCGTCCGGCCGTGGAGGTTCGGGAAGGGCTCCCGGATGGGCTCGCCGGGCACCGGCGCCTCGCCGTCGTTTCCGAACGTGACCGCGAGGTTGGGCAGGGTCCATTCGAGTCCGAGCCGGTCGGCGGCCTCTTTCAACGCGCGCGTCTTGCGCGCCTCGCTGTACGGGGCCACGTCGAACGGGAACGGCTGCGGGCGCAGCATCGCCTCGACCCGGTCGTAGTGCGGCGCGAGGTCGTCGTATCCGATCGGCCAGCGCTCCTCGACGCTCCCGTACGACTCGTTGGCCACGAACCACTCGCGCGGCTTCCGGATCAGCACGTTGGCGTAGATCAGCGAGCCGCCGCCGAGTCCGGCCGCGACGAGGGCCTCGATTCCGGTGAACGACCACAGGTTGAACATGCCGAAAAGGTCGCTGCCGGGGTTCCAGAAGGCCCGGCTCATCTCGTGCTGCGTGCGAGGGAACGAGCCCGGCGGGTAGGCACGCCCGCGTTCGAGCAGCACCACGCGCAGCCCGGCCTCGGCCAGACGGCATGTGGCGACGGAGCCTCCGAACCCGGACCCGACGACGACGGCGTCGACATGCTCGGCGGTCATGGCTGCATGGAAAAACAGGGGGTTATGCCGCGAAGGTAGTGCGTGGCCGGTTATCCGGAGGAAACGGTGGCAGGCGATCTCGCGTGGCTCCTTTACTGCTTCGTGCGGTGCACAGGGTCCGCTCCGGCTCGTGACTCAGACCTGCGGCGTCCGCGTGGAATGCGGGCAGGCCGTAGCTTGCCGGGCCTTGCTGACCCGTGCTATGCCGACGATGACCGAGCGCCTCGAACAGGACATGAAGGACGCCATGCGGGCCAAAGACCGCACCCGCCTCGGGGCCATCCGGATGATCCGCACGGCGATCACCGAGCGCGAAAAGTCCGGCACAGGAGCCGTCACCGAAGACGACATCCTCGCCGTGCTGACGAAGCAGGCCAAGCAGCGCCGCGACTCGATCGCGCAGTTCGAGGCGGCAGGCCGCGAGGACCTCGCCGCGAACGAGCGCGCCGAGCTGGCCATCGTCGAGGCGTACCTCCCCGCGCAGGCGACCGAGGCGGAGATCCGGGCGGCCGTCGCGGCCGTCGTGGCCGAGACCGGGGCCGCCTCGATGAAGGACATGGGGCGTGTGATGGGGCCGGCGATGAAGGCCCTCGGCGGCGCGGCCGACGGCGCGCGCGTGCAGGCCGCCGTCCGGGCCGCACTCGGGGCGGACGCACCCGGAGCCTAGCGTGCTCGACCTCGTCCTCGCTGCGTTCCTCGCACTCGGCCTCTGGCGCGGCCTTCAGACGGGCGCGCTTCTCCAGATCGTCGGGACGCTCGGGTGGATCGCTGCGTTCGTCGTCGCGACGGCCCTGATGGGTCCGTTCGGCGACGCCGCGGCGGCGAGCCTCGGCGTGAGCGGGCGTGTAGCCCCGCTGCTCGGCTTCATCGTCGCCTTCGGCGTGATCGTGGTCGGGCTGACGGTCGCGGCACACACGGTCCGCAAGGGGCTCAAGGCCGTCAAGCTTGGCGCGCTGGACACGCTCGCCGGGGCGGCGATCGGGCTGGTCCGCGCCGCGTTCGGGCTCAGCATCTTCCTCCGCATCACCGGCGTCTCGCTGTTCTCCGGCGGCGAGCCGCTGCTGATCTCGTCCGAGACCCGCGATGCGTCCATCCTGTACCCGCCCGTCGAGGCCGCCGCGCCAGCCGTGTGGAACGTCGCGCGGACGGTCTTCCCGGGCGTCCAGGACCGCCTCGGCGACCTGTTCAACTCGTTCGACGAAGGTGAGACGCGCGATCCCTGACGCGGCCCGCTCGCCCTCAACGCGTCGGGCCGGCCCGCGCCAGAGGGAAACCTGATCGAAAGAGTCCGCTCACCGCTCACGGCCTACCGGCCTCTCGATGGTCCCCGTCCGGCTCCGGCTCCGCAACTTCCTCTCGTACGGCGACGACGCGCCCGCGCTGGACTTCGGCGCGTTCCACGTCGCGTGCCTCTCGGGCGGCAACGGCCAGGGCAAGAGCGCGCTCCTGGACGCCATCACGTGGGCACTGTGGGGCGAGGCGCGCAAGAGCAGCGACAGCCGCAAGCCGGACGAGCAACTCCTCCGGGTCGGCGCGCGCGAGATGGAGGTCGACTTCTCGTTCACGCTCGACGGCGCCGAGCACCGCGTCGTGCGGCGCTTCACGCAGACGGCCTCGGGCAAGACGAGCAAGCCGGGGCTCGAATTCCAGGCCGCCGACGGGGCGGGCGGCTCCATCGCGCTCACGGCCGAGAGCGTCCGCGCCACGCAGGCCGCCATCGACGCCCGCCTCGGACTCGACTACGAGACGTTCGTCAACTCGACGTTCCTGCTCCAGGGCCGCTCTGACGAGTTCACGCGCAAGAAGCCCGGCGAGCGCAAGCTCATCCTCGCCAAGATCCTCGGCCTCGACCGCTACGACCGCCTCGCCTCGGCCGCCGGCGCGCGCTGGACTGCCCTCCGCGACCGCGTCGCCACGCTCGATGCCGAGGCGACGCGCCTCGTCGCGGCGACGGACGGCGCGGCAGCGTGGCAGGCGGACCGCACCGCGCTCTCGGCCGACATCGCGGCGACGGAGTCTGCCGTCGCCGCCCTCGATGCCACCCTCGCCGAGACGGCGCAGGCACTCGCCGCGCTCGACGCTGCCGCCCGCGAGGACGAGCAGATGGCCGAGGCGCTCCGCCAGACGACCGCCCGGCGTGAGTCCGCGCGGACGGAGACGGCGCGCCTCGACGCCCAGATCGCTGAGGCCGACCGGCTCGTCGGGCAGGCGGCGCAGATCGAGGCGGACCACGCCCGCTACGAGACCGTCCGCGCCCGGCGGACCGTGCTCGACGAGGCGTCGACGGTCCACGCCGCGCTCGTGGCCCGCGCGGCCTCGCTGCGGCTGGACGTCCAGCGGGCGATGGCCGAGGCCGAGACGAAGCTCGTGCGCCTCGCCGCCGAAGTCGAGAACCTCCGCGAGCGGGTCCGCGAGGACGAGCGCCAGGCGGCGGGCCGCGACCGGGCCGTCCACGCGCTCGCCGCGTCCGACGCGGCCGTGACCGAGCGCGCGGCGATGGAGACCGTCCGGGCCGCCCGCGAGGCGGCGCAGCGCGAGATCGACCGCATCGACACACGCCTCGCAGCGGACCACGGCGCGCTCGTGGGGCAGAAGGCGGAACTCGCCGGGCAGGTCGAGCGGCTCCGCGCCGCGACGGCCGCGGCCGACCCCGCCGAGGCGTCCGGCCTGGAACGGCGCGTCGCTGAGGCGGCGCGCGCCGGGGAGGCGCTCGAAACGGTTCGGGACCGCGGCACGGCCCTCGCCGCGACGGTCCTGACGCTCGACGCCACGCTCGCGCGCCTCGCCGCAGAAGCGGCGGCTCTCGCGGACCGCCAGGCGCGCATCGGCCAGACGGCCGACGAAACCTGTCCGACGTGCGGGACCGCGCTCACGGAGAGTCACCGCGAGCACGTCGCCGCCGCCCTCGCGGCCGACCTCGCGGCCATCGACCGGCAGACGGCATCGGCGACGTCCGATCGCGACCGCGCCGCGGCCGACCGCGACGCGCTCCGCGCCGACTTCGCCCGGCTCCGGGCGGCCGCCGAAGCCGGGCGCGCGGCCGGCGAGGCGCTCGCCG
>JANPJI010000068.1:0-3914 GCA_031425425.1 Rubricoccaceae bacterium | reverse complement strand
TCTTGAGCCGCCACGCGCTCGACGTTGGTGATGAACATGCTGTCGCCCGATTCATCTCTTGAACTAGGGCCTGTCTGGAAACTCCAGATCAACGTCATCCCCGCGCAGGCGGGGATCCATCGGACGCCAGAAACAACGTGGATTCACGCCTTCGCGGGAATGACGATTCTTGAGAGAACGCGCGCAACCGAGTTTCCAAACAGAGCCTAGTGTTGTGAGGCTGTCAGGGTCTCATCCCCTTAACTGTCATCCTGAGCGGAGGCCGTCCTCGGCCGCAGTCGAAGGATCTCGACGCGGCGGTTCCGGGCGGAGGCGTCGAGATCCCTCGACAAGCTCGGGATGACGATGGGGAAAGAGCAGTCCGGCCCATGCCCAAGCGCTCCGGCCCGAGGCGAAGACGCGGTGAGGCCGGGGCGCCTCGGCCCGCCGGACGGCCCCGCGGGGCTACCATCGGCGGCAATAAGCCGGAGCGGGTCCCGTTGCCCCACGGCGACCTCCGGTTGCTCCGCCCTTCGTCCCGCCCGCCGCCCATGTCGTTTCGTCCCGGTCTCGCTGTCTGCCTCGCCGCCGTCCTCCTCGTCCCCGTCTTCGCCGGATGCAGCGGCAGCCAGGAGGCCACGGCCGACTCCGCCCAGGAGGCGTTCGACCGCGCCCAGGACGCGCTCACGCGGCGCAAGTACGCCCGCGCCGTCGAGCTTTTCCGGACCACGCTTGACTTCGGCCGCACCAGCGACGTTGCCGACGACGCTCAACTCGGGCTCGCCCGCGCCTACGTCGGCACGCGCGAGTACCTGCTCGCCGGGGCCGAGTTCACGCGCTTCATCGACCTCTACCGCGCCGACCCGCGCGTCGAGGAGGCCGCCTACGAGCGGATCCTCGCCTTCGCCGCGCTGAGCCCGACGTACGAACTCGACCAGACCGACACGGCCACGGCGCTCCAGTACATCGACGCGTTTGTGGCGCTGTACCCCGCCGGCCCACGCACGGCCGACGCCCAGACGCTCGCCGCGGAGATGCGTGAGAAGCTCGCCCGCAAGCAGTACGAGGAGGGCCGCCTGTACGAACGCCGCGACCTCTTCGAGGCGGCCGTGCTGTCGTTCCGCGGCCTTCTGGAGACGTACCCGTCCAGCGAGTACGCCGACGACGCACTCCTCGGCGCGCTCCGCGCCCAGGTCCGCCTCGCCGACAACAGCGTCCCGGCGCGCCAGGAGGCCCGCTACCGCGAGGCGCTGCGGGTCTACGACCAGCTCACGTCGCTCTTCCCGCAGAGCCCGACGCTCGGCGAGGCGCAGCCGCTCTACGACCGCGCCTACCGCGGCGTCCAGGCGTCGGGCGGCACGCTGGAGGCGCGCGCCGCGCCGGCCGGACAGTAGGCTGCGCATTCGGGCGGGGGCACGACCCGGGGTGGCGTCGGCGACGCGCCTCGCGTAGAGGCCACGCCCGAGAGGTGGCGGTGCGCTTGCACCGGGCCGCTGCGAGGCGCAGATTGGCCCCGCCGGCCGGTGTGACCCTGCACCCACAGACGGCGGCTCTCCCGATGCCCTCCGGGCACCCCCCATGAACCCGTTCAGTCCGGAGACGGTCCTTCGCGCGCAGGCCGGCGACGCCGCCGCCCGCGAGAGCCTCCTCGCCGCCTGCCTCCCCATCATGCGGTCCTTCTTCACCGGGCGCATCGGCCGCGTCCCCGAGGTCGACGACCTGACGCAGAATGCGCTCCTCCGCGTCCACCGCGGCCTGGGCGCGCTCCAGCAGGCCGACCGCTTCAAGGCGCTCGCGATGAAGGCCGCTCTGTTCGAACTCCAGGACCACTACCGCGGGCGCTACTCGACCCGCGAGACGCTCTACGACCCCGACCTCCCGGCCCCCGGCAGCGTCGACGCCGACGACGTCGCGCTCCAGATGGACCTCCGCAACGCCCTCGCCGGACTGTCCGACCACGCCCGCCGCATCCTCGAACTCCGCGAACTCGGCTACCCGTACCTCGACATCGCCGAGACGCTCGGCACGTCCGAGGCGGCCGTCAAGATGCAGGTCAAGCGGGCCTTCGAGAAGCTCCGGGCCGCGCTCGCGGGGGCGGTCGGTGTTCTGCTGCTGATTCTGACCCCGATCCCATGACCGACCCCCTCGACCGGCTCGCCCTCGCGGAGACGCCCGACGACGTCGCGGCCGTCCTCGCCGAGGCCCCGCACCTCGCCGACGCCGCGGCCGGGTGGACGGCCACGCGCGCGGCCGTCCGCCGCGACCTCGCGGCCGACCTGCCCGACGCCGACCTGCTCGTGCTCCGGGTCGTCGAACGCGACGACCTGACGGAGGCGGAGCGGGCACGCCTCGACGCGGCCCGCCCGGCCCTCGACGCCGCCCTCGCGCGCCACCCCGGTCTCGACGCCGCGGCGCAGCGCGTCGAATCCGACCTCGTGGCGTTCGAGACGGCGTGGACCGAAGCGCGTCCGGCGCTTCAGTTTGCGCCCGTCCATCCGGCACCAGTCCGCGCCGCGGATCGACCCGCACAGACCGTTCCGCGCCAGAAGGCGTCGCGGTGGGTGTGGCGGACGGCCGCGCTCGCCGGCGTCGCCGCGTTCGCGGTCATTCTGACGACGGTGGCGCGCCGCGACGCGGGCTTCGAGACGCTCACGGCGCAGGCCGCGCAGACGGTCGCGCTGCCCGACGGGTCCACGGCAGACCTCGCCGCCGGGACCGTCCTGATGATCCCCGAGGACGGCCGCGACCCGCGTCAGCTCCGCATCCGGACCGGCGCGGCCCTGCTCCGCGTCGTCCACGACCCCGAGCGCCCGTTCTCGGTCGAGACGCCCAACGCCGACGTGACCGTGCTCGGGACCGTCTTCGCCGTCCGCGTCGCCGACGCCGAGACGGCGCGCGTGCGGACCGACGTGACGCTGCTGAGCGGGCGCGTGGACGTGGCGCTGCGCGGCGGGGCGGCCGTGCGGCTTGCGCCGGGGCAGCAGACGCACGTCGCCGCCCTCGCGGCTCCTTCGGCTCCGGCCCCTGCCGACCGTGGCGAAGCGCTCGGGTGGCTCCCCGACGTCGTCGTCCGCGACGCGCCGGCCCGCGACGTCGTCGCGCGCCTCGGCGACCGCTTCGGCGTCGCGATGACCGTGGACCCGGCCCTCGCCGACGAGCCCGTCTCGGCCGACTTCCGGATGGCCGACGGCCCCGAGGCCGCCGCACAGGCGCTCGCGCTCGCGCTCGGCGGCCATGTCGAGACAGACGGCGCGATGACGCGCATCGTCGCCGACTAGCCCGAGACGCCGCCGGGCCGCCGCACGGGGCCTCTCCCATGCCGCGACCCGCGTTCAGGCTCCTCCTCCTCGTCTGGCTCGGCGTGCTCGCATGCCCGGCCGGGGCGCAGACGACGGTCTGGACCGACGCCCCGCTCGCGGACGTCCTCTACGACTTCGCCAGCCAGACCGGCCTCGACCTCGTCTTCGCCGTTCGGGTCGTCCGTGGAAAGCGAGTCTCGGTGCGCTACTCGGCGAGCGAGGACCCCGACCGGGTGCTACGACGGCTTCTCGCGGGCACCGGAATCCGCGCCGAGCCGCTCCGGCCGGGCCAGTACGTGCTCATCGCCGTGCCGCTGAACGTGACGCTCGGCGGCGACGGCGGGGCCGAGGCGTACACGGGCTCGCTCGACGGGCGCTTGGTCGACGCCGAGACGGGCGAGAGCCTGCCGGGCGCGAGTGTCTGGCTGGTCGACGTCGGCCTCGGGGCCGTGGCGGACCTCGATGGCGCGTTCGCCATCGTGAACCTGCCCACGGGCCGCTACACGGCCCGCGTGACGTACGTCGGCTACCGGCCGGTGCGGGTCGCCCTGGACGTGTTCCCGCTCTCGCCGCGACTGCCGCCCGTGGTGCGGCTCCAGCCCGAGCCGGTGTCGTCGTTCGTGGCCGAGGTGAAGG
>JANPJI010000067.1:0-4951 GCA_031425425.1 Rubricoccaceae bacterium | reverse complement strand
GCGCCGAGGCCGAGGCCGCCGGCGAGGTGCTGCCCGCGGCCGACGCCTGGGCGTGGCTCACGTTCGGCCCCGCCGGCCGCCGCGAGTCCGTCCTGCGCGCCTTCCAGGACAACGGGATCGTCTACGCGGACCCTGCCCCGGCCGACGCCGAGGCGCACGCGGCCTACTACGCCCGCCTCGGCGAGCGCGCCGTGGACGCGCTGCGGACGTGCGGCTACGCCGACTCCGAGAACGGCCTCTCGGCGGCCGTGGCGGCCTTCCGCCAGCCGCTCGCCGGCTGGACGGCCGCCTACGCTCGCTGGACGACCGCCGTGGACCCGGACGCGAGCGCCCGCGCCGGCCTCGCCTTCGACCTGCGCGCGATCTACGGCGACGAGGGCTTCGCCGAGACGCTCAAGGCGGGCATCCGCCAGCACCTGCCCGCCCGCGCGCTCGCGGCCATCCTCGCCCGCGAGGGCACGCGCATCGCCATCCCCCTGTCCACGTTCAACCGGTTCGAGATCGACACCGCCGACGGCACCTCGGGCGTCGATGTCCGCACGCGGGCCATCGCGCCGGTCGTCCGCATGGCGCGCGCGCTCGCGCTCGACGCCGGCTTCCTGGACGCGGCCAACACGTTCGAGCGGCTCCGCACCGTCGGGGCCGGTCCGCACCCGCTCGCCGAGACGGCCCGGGCGCTCCTGCCGGCGCTCACGACGCTCGTGGACCTGCACCTGCGGAGCCAGATGCAGGCCGCCGAGATCGGCCGCCCGCTGTCGGACCTGGTCGACCCCGAGCAGTCCAACCGGAGCCAGCAGAACCTCTTCCGCGAGGCGCTCCAGACCGTCCGGAAGGCGCAGGGCACCGTCGCCGACTACTTCAAGTAGGGGCAGCGGGGATCGGCCAACGGGCATTGGGGAAAGGCTCAATGCGGCTCGTCCTCGATCGCCGTTCGCCGATGGCCGTTCCCGAACCGAGCAGCGTGCCCGGTCAGGCGGCGAGCAGCTCGTCCAGGCGCTCGTAGCCCTCGCGGACGCCGGACTCCATGCCGCTGGCGACGAACGCGTCGCGGGCCTCGAACGAGTCCACCAGCGACGTCGCGGTGAGCCGCGTCCGGCCGCCTCCGATGTCCTCAAGCACGAGGCGTTCGAGGGCCACGCCGTCGGGGAAGCCCTCGAACGTGAACGTCTGCACGATCACCTCGGACGGGCGGACCTCGTGGAAACAGCCACGGAAGCCGTACACCTCTCCGTCGCCGTCGGTGTGGACGTACCGGTACGCCCCGCCGGTCCGGCAGTCGTAGTGGTCGACCTCCATCGTGAGGCCTCGCGGACCGTTCCACCGGACAAACAGCGCGGGGTCGGTGTGGGCGCGGAAGACCTTGTCGGTCGCTGCGTCGAACTCCCGGACGATCCGGACGAGCGGGAGATGGGGGTCGAGCGTGATCTCGGTCTGGTGCGGTCGGTCGGTCATGGGGATTCCTCTGTTCGAGGGGGTGAGGGGAGGGGGGCGGTCTGGTCGGGCATCGTCCGGAGGACGTCGTCGAGGCGGCTGTATCGCGCCTCGGCCTGACGGCGGAAGCGCTCGATCCACACCGTCATCAGGTCGAAGATGTGGGCTTCGAGGTGGGCCGGGCGGCGCTGCGCGTCTCGGCTACGGCTGACCAGCCCGGCGTCTTCGAGCACCCGGAGGTGCTTCGAGACCGCCTGGAGGCTCACGTCGTACGGCTCGGCGAGCTCGTTGACGGTCGCGTCGCCTGCGGCGAGGCGCGCCACGATGTCGCGGCGGGTGGGGTCGGCGAGGGCCGAAAAGGCACGGGAGAGAGCGTCGGCAGCCACGGCAGGTCGGGTATGTTCAACCACGAGGTTGAATGTAGGGCGGTGGCAGTTCGTTGTCAACCGATCGGTTGAATTCCGTCCGCACGCCCCGGCGTCAGTCCAGCAGCGCCCAGAACACGCCGAAGCGGACGACGCGGATCGGGAGCGGCTCGCCCTGCACGACGGCCGCGCCGACGACCTCTCCGAGCGCGTGGTCGATTTGCAGGAAGACGGTCGCGCGGCGGCTGAACACGGCCGTCGCCTCGGCCCCGAGCGTGCCGCGCGCCGGAAGGAGTGCCCCGAACTCGGTCGCGGGATCTGGGAGCGCGAGCAGCCCCGTCCGCGGCTCGACGACGCGGCTGCGGAAGGCGGTCCACGCCCGTCCGACGACGGCCAGGTCGAGGTCCAGCACGCCGCCGATGCCGGCCGCGCGCGCGCCGATGCGGACGTCGGCCCGCAGGCGGGGCAGGGCGTCGGCCTCGCGCCGGTGAAGCTCCGAGGCGCTCGCCCGAAGCGGGACGTGGGCGGTCGTGGCGAGGGTACCGTACAGTCCGCGCAGGGTCGCCTCGCGGACGGCCACCGTCAGCGTCGCGCCGGCTGCGCCGAGGAGGGACAGAGCCGTCTCGTAGGCGAACGCCGTGTCACGGGCGACGAGAAGACGCGCATGCGATCGTCCTGTGCCGAACGCACGAAAGCCAAGCTGCCACACTCCGATCCCGCCCGCTGCTCCAGCCTCCGCGGTAGCAACCCGCTCGGCCCCACCCTCCGCGGCGGCCCCGACGGCCCCGGCGAGTCCGGACGCCTCCACGGCTCCCGGAACCGCCCCGCCGAACCGGGCACCGACGAACATGCGGCCTCGCTCAACTCGTCCTGAGACGGATGAGAACGGGGTCGACCCGACGACGTGCGCACCGCCCTCAATCGTCGCCTGAACGGCTCCGAGCGTGATCGAATCCTGCAGAGCGGCGTGAAGCCGGAGGCGGGTGCCAGGGCTCCCGAGTGGCCCCGATGTGGCGCTCGGATATGCGTCGGCAAGGGCATCGAGGCGGACGAGTAGGCCGCGGCCGAGCGGCTGAGACACGCCGATTGCCGCCCGCCGGGCGTGTACGCGGAGCGTGTCGGCGGCGTCGGAGCGGTACACGAGGCGCTCGGAGATACCTGAAAGAGTAACGGTAACCGGCTGATCAATTAAAAAGGGTATCCGTGCGGTCGCCCACCCTTCTGTTCGAATCGTGCGCCGCGTCGCCGTCGGCTCGCGAACGATCGCATTGAGGTCGAAGATGCTGGAGGCCGCGCCCGAAGCGACGCCGCGGCGCGCCCCGTCCGTCCGGTCGGTGTAGAGAACGCCGGCGTCGAGCGTGCGGCCGCCGCCTTCTCCAGGACGGGTGAGGAGCGCTCGGGCGAGCACGTCGGTGTGTCGGAGAGTGGCCCCGGTGAGCGTGCCGCGGCTGTTGCGGCTCATCACGTGCCCGGCGAGCGTGAGGCGCGCGTCGCGGCTGTCACCGCGGAGGAATGCGGGCGGCAGCCGCGTCTGGGCGTGCGTGCCCGAAACCGCCTGGACCCCGCTCTGCCCGGCGAGGTACCGGAGCTCCGTCACGGGCCGTCCGAGGCGAAACGTCCGCGTGGCCGCCTCGGCCGACACGGGCTGGCCGACGCGGCCGTTGGAGATCCGAACAGGGGCGAGCGCGCCGAGCGGGAGCAGGTCGAACCGCGGCGCGCCGGTGATCAGGTCGTCGAACGCGCGACCGTCCAGTTCGAGCGCGGCCCGTGCTGGGTCGAGGCCGTCGAACGAGAGGCCGGCGGAGCGGCCCGGCGCACCGAGGGCGTAGTCGAAGGCAGAGTGCGTAGCCGGCACTCCTGAGGAATACCCGATGAGCGCCTCGGGCGTGAGCGCGGACGTGACGGCAGGCACGGGCGTCGCAGCTCGTCCGGGCTCGGTGGCCGGTAGCCGCTCCGTCGTCTCACCATCCATGGGCCGCACCGCGGCGGCCGGCACTCCGGCGGTCGTCACTGTGACCGCTGTCACCGCGGCGGTCGAGTCGGCCGTCTGCGCCTCGGCCTCGGCGGAGAGCGCGACGAGCGCCACAGCGGCCAGGACCCGGCGCAGCGCCACGCTAGACCCCGATGGGGAAGAGCCCGAACAGGCGGCTCTCGATCCGGCTGACGATCTCGAACCGGTGCTCGTCCTCGTTGACGAAGTCCAGCGCGTCGGTCTCGACGATCATCTTGGGGTACGGGTAGCGGTCGATCCAGTCCTCGTAGAGCCCGTTGAGTGCCTCGAGATAATCCAGGCGGATGCTGGCCTCGAACTCGCGCCCGCGGCTCTGGATGTGGCGGACGAGCGTCGGGACGGAGGCGCGGAGGTAGACGAGCAGGTCCGGCGGGCGGAGGTAGCCTGTCATGATCGCGAACAGGTGGACGTAGTTCTCGTAGTCGCGGCCGTCCATGAGATCCATCTCGTGGAGGTTGCGGGCGAAGATCTCGACGTCCTCGTAGATCGAGCGGTCCTGGACGACGGCCGCGCCGAGCCCCTCGATGGCCTTCTGGTGCGTGAACCGGCTCGACAGGAAGAACACCTGGAGGTTGAAGCTCCACCGCCGCATGTCGCCGTAGAAGTCGGCGAGGTACGGGTTGTCGTCGACCGACTCGAAGAACGGGGTCCACCCGAAGGTGTCGGCGAGGATCTGTGTGAGCGTGCTCTTGCCCGCGCCGATGTTGCCGGCGACAGCGATGTAGAGCGGACGTGCCGGGGCGGCGGTCGGGTCGAGGTCGAGGGCGGTTTGCATGGGGTGGAAGGTACGGGACGGCGGCCGGTGTGCCGGGTCGGTGGGCGGTGGCGCGCGCAAGGGCGATGGGTCGAGCAGAGGTGGGTGCATTCGCGGGGCCGCCACGGGTATGATGGCCGGGGCATCCGCGGTGTGCCGTGGACGGGTGGCCGGTGCGTTCGCGGTGCGTCACAGTCCCGGCGGCCGGCGCGTTCGCGGCGTGTCACGGACCCGTTGGCCGGGCCGTTCGCGGGACCGTTGGCGGTCCGTTCGCAGTCGGGTTGGGGACCGCGAGAGGTGGCCCAAACGAACCCCCCCAACCCGGGCCCGGGGGGTTCCGCCGTGCTGTGCCCAGGGGGCAGGCCGGCCGGATCCGCCACCCCGTACCGG
>JANPJI010000066.1:0-3231 GCA_031425425.1 Rubricoccaceae bacterium | reverse complement strand
GGTGCCCTTCAGGAGCGCGACGATCGCCATCGCGTGTCCGTGTCCGAGGTCGAAGTCGTCCGTGAGCCACGCCACGATCTCGCCGGCCTTGACGCCTGCGCGGAGCGTTCCGTTGTCGGTGTAGCCGCGCGCCTCGGCGAGCGCGCGGAAGTCGGCGGGCGTCTTGCCCGTCTTTTCCTGGATGTTGGTGAGGTACGCCTGGAAGGACATCGCAGCGAGAGAGGGGAGGGCCGAGGTTACTGCCCGTCGCCGGGTGCCGTCGGGGCGGGCGTTGCGGCCCGCTCGGCGGTGTCGCGCGCAGCGTTGTCGCGCTCGGCGGCGTCCGCGTTGGCGGCGAACGTCCGGTTGAGGTTCGAGGCGAGGGCCAGGAACTCGGTCGGCATCATGAGGACCGTCGTCGAGTTGTTCTCGGCCCCGACCTCGGACACGGTCTGGAGCCGGCGCAGTTCGAGCGCGATCGGGTTGGCGGCGATCTCGCGGGCGGCCATGCCGAGGCGCACGGACGCCTCCTGCTCGGCCTCGGCCTTGATGATCCGGGCGCGCTTCTCGCGCATCGCCTCGGCCTCGCGCGCCATTGCGCGCTGCATCGCTTCCGGAATCTCGACGTCCTTCATCTCGACCGCCTCGACCTGGACGCCCCACGGCTCGGTCGCCTTGTCCACGATCGTCGCGAGCTGGGCGTTGATCTTGTCCCGCGAGCGGAGCACCTCGTCGAGGTCGTGCTGCCCGATCACGTTCCGCAGCGAGGTCAGGGCCACCTGGTAGACGGCCGCGCGGTAGTCCGCCACGGCGATGACGGCCCGCTCGGGGTCGGTCACGCGGAACCACAGGACCGCGTTGACGCGGATCGTCACCGAGTCGCTCGTGATCGTCTCCTGCTGCTCGACATCGACGGTCCGCGTGCGGAGGTCGATCTTGCGCTGGCGCTCGAACACGGGGATGTTCCAGTACAGGCCGGGGCCGCGCGTGGCGACGTAGCGGCCGAGGCGGAACACGACGCCGCGCTCGTATTCCTGCGCCACGCGGATGCCGAGCACGGCGACGACCACGGCCAGAAGGCCGACCAGAGTCAGGACGGGAAGCATGAGGAAACCGGTGAGAAGCGCCAGCATACGGCCCGCCTGGCCGGCCAGATGCGGAGGGCACGCGACGGGTGGAACCCGATCCCCCCGCCGCGCTACACTCCGTCACACCGCCTTCACGACCGTGCACACCGGAGCCCCGCTCGACGTCCCCGCCGTCTCCCTCCCCGCGTTCATCCTCGCCGACGCTGCGGCGCGCGGCGACAAGCCGGCCCTCATCGACGGCCCGACGGGGCGCGCGCTGACCTACGCCGCGCTGGCCGCCGGCGTCGACCGTGTGGCTGCCGGCCTCGCCGCGCGCGGGTTCGGCCGCGGCGACGTGTTCGGCATCCTCGCGCCGAACCTGCCCGAGTTCCCCGTCGCGTTCCACGGCGTCGGCCGCGCCGGCGGCGTCGCGACGACGATGAACCCGCTCTCCAGCGCGGACGAGCTCGCGCACCAGCTCGCCGACTCGAAGGCCCGCTTCCTGCTCACGGTCCCGCAACTGCTCCCGACGGCCCGCGAGGCGGCGGACCGCGCCGGCGTCGAGGAGGTGTTCGTCTTCGGCGAGGCGCCCGCCGACGGGTCTCGCGCAACGCCGTTCGCGGCCCTCCTGGCGGACGGCCCGCCTCCTGACCTCTCGGACCTCGACCCGGCCACGGCCCTCGCCGCGCTGCCCTACTCGTCCGGCACGACGGGCCTGCCCAAGGGCGTCATGCTGACGCACCGCAACCTCGTCGCCAACGTGGTCCAGTTCGACGGCGTCGACGACGCCTCGCCGGACGACGTGCTGATCGGCATCCTGCCGTTTTTCCACATCTACGGCATGACGGTGATCGCGAATGCGGCCGTCCGCAACGGCTCAACCGTCGTCACGATGCCGCGGTTCGAGCTGGAGCCGTTCCTGCAGCTGATGCAGGACTACCGGGTCAACAAGGCCTTTCTCGTCCCGCCGATCCTCGTCGCGCTCGCCAAGCACCCGCTCGTGGACCGGTACGACCTCTCGGCGCTCAAGCGGGTCGTGTCGGGCGCCGCGCCGCTCGGGAGCGAACTGGCCGGGGCCGTCGCGGCGCGCCTCGGCTGCGAGGTGAAGCAGGGGTACGGCATGACCGAGACGAGCCCGGTGACGCACTTCGTCCCGGCGCAGCGCCCCGCGTGGACGAAGTACGGCTCCGTCGGGCCAGTCGTGGCCGGGCAGGAGGCGCGCCTCGTGGACCCCGAGACGGGCCGCGAGGCAGCGGCTGGCGAGCGCGGCGAGCTATGGGTCCGCGGACCGAACGTCATGGCCGGCTACCTCGGCAACGCCGAGGCGACGGCCCGGACCATCGACGACGACGGCTGGCTCCACACCGGCGATGTGGCCACCGTCGACGCTGAGGGCGACTTCTGGATCGTCGACCGCGTCAAGGAGCTCATCAAGTACAACGGCTACCAGGTGCCGCCGGCCGAGCTCGAGGCGCTCCTGCTCACCCACGACGCCATCGCCGACGCGGCCGTGATCCCGGTCCCGGACGAGGACGCCGGCGAGACGCCGCGCGCCTACGTCGTCCGCAAGCCGGACCGCGCCCTCAGCGAGCAGGACGTGATGGACTTCGTCGCCGCCCGCGTCGCGGCCTACAAGAAGGTCCGCAGCGTCGTCTTCACGGACGTCATCCCGAAGTCGGCCTCGGGCAAGATCCTCCGGCGGTTCATCGTCGAGCAGGACCGCGCGGGACGTGGGTCGGCGTAGCCGTAGCGCGGCGAAGCAGCCCCGTCATGCGTTGTCGTCCGGCTCGACGTCGAGGATGAACACGGGCAGGCGGATGCGGAACAGGATCGCCGCGAAGCGGACCGCGATCGTCGCGGCGGCCCCGATCGCTGCGGCCCACGCGCCGGCCATGCCGAGCGCCTTGAGGCCGAGGTAGACCGCCGGCCCGAGCGCCGCGGCGGTCGCGTAGAGCCGCCCCGGCCGCAGGATCAGTGGGATCTCGCCCGTCAGCACGTCCCGCAGGACGCCGCCGAAGGTGCCCGTCATCATGCCCATCACGACGACGATGACCGGCGAGACGCCCGTCGCCTCGGCGGCCTGCGCGCCCGAGACGGCGAACAGGCCCAGCCCGAGCGCGTCGGCGATGCGCAGCAGGCGCGGGTTCGGCGTGCCCCACCGCGCGAATGCGACCGTCGCCGTCGC
>JANPJI010000065.1:0-16367 GCA_031425425.1 Rubricoccaceae bacterium | reverse complement strand
GCGAGCCTGCCTCTCCCCTACCGCCGCGCCGGCTGGCCGCCCGTCCGCGACGCCGTTCCCGCCTCGGCCGCCCTGCGGCGCTGGCTCCTCGGCCGCGACCTCGCCGCGCGCGTCCGCGCCGCGCCCCCCGACGTGGTGCTGAACGTCCACACACCCGAGCAGTCGACTGTCGCGGCGCACGCGGCGCGCGCGCTCCGGTGCCCTCTCGCCGGCGTCCTCCACGACCAGCCCGAACTGTGGGAGGGCACGTCTGCGTCCCAGCAAGTGGTCGTGCGTCGGCGCGTGGACCGCGCGCTGGCGCAGGCGGCGCGCGTCTACCCGGTGACGCCCGCGCTCGCCGCGGCCTACGGGCCGGCCGTCGCGGCGAAGGCCGATGTGCTGCTCCCGATCCCCGAGGGCGGCGCAGCGACCGCGGCGTGGCGCGAGGCGTACGCACGGCCCCACCTCGTCCTCTCGGGCAGCCTCCACCCGTTCCAGCGGCCCGCCCTCGATGCGCTCGCCCGCGCTCTTGCCACCGTTGGCGGACGGCTGACGGTGGTGACGCACCACGATCTCGCCCCGTTCGCCGACCTCGCCGAGGCGCACGACAACCTGTCGTTCCGGCCCGCCTTCGATTCCGCAGCGGAGGCGCGGGCATTCTGCACAGCAGAGGCGTCCGCCGTGCTCGTCTCGTACGCGTTCGACGCGCAGCCGTGGGCGGCAACGAGCTTCCCGAGCAAGCTGGCCGAGTTCGTCCACCTCGGCCTGCCCGTGCTCATCCTCGCCCCGCCCCACGCCGCTGCGAGCGCGTGGGCGAGAGACAACGACTGGACCGCCCTCGTCCAGACGCTCGACGGCGACGCGCTCGACGCCGAGATTGCGGCGCTTGCGACACCCGAAGGTTGGGCACGTCGCGCGGCCGACGCGCACCGCGCCGCGCGCGGACCGTTCGACCCCGAGACGATCCACGCCGGGTTCGAGGCGAGCCTGCTCGCCCTGACAGCCGCCGCATGACGCCGCTCCACATCGCGTTCGTGAGCATGGAGTACGCCGGCATCGCCGCGGGCGGCGGCATCGGCACGTACGTCCGCAACGCCGCGGCGATGCTGGCCGCGCGCGGCCACCGCGTCGAGGTGTTCACGGACGGACCGGACGCGCAGAGCCTGGACGACGGCTGTGTGCGCGTTCACACGGTCCCGGTGGACGACCGCCGCGCCTTCGCCCGCGCCGTCCTGCCCGCCTTCGCCGCGCGCCACACGGCGGACCCGTTCGACGTCGCTGAAGGCCCGGAGTACGGGGCCGACGCGGCGTGCGTCGCCGAAGCGTTCCCGGCCCTGCCGCTCGTGGTGAAGCTCCACACGCCCGAGTTTCTCGTCTCCGAGATCAACGACCGCTACGTGCCCCTGAGCGCGCGGGCGCGGTTCTGGGCCGGCGCGCTTCGCCGTGGACGCCTCCCCGGTCCGTACTACACCTACGACGTGGCGGCCGACACCGAGCGGGCGCACACGCTCCGGGCGGACGAGATCGCAGCCCCGTCGCAGGCCATCGCGGACCTGCTGCGCGACCGATGGGCGCTGCCGTCCGAGCGCCTCGCGGTCGTCCCCAACGTGTTCACGCCGCCCGCGGCGCTCCTCGCCGTGCGCCCCGAGACCGACACGCGCCGCGTGCTGTTCGTCGGCAAGCTCGAGGTGCGCAAGGGCGTGCTGGACCTCGCGGCGGCCGTTCCGCTCGTGCTCGCGCGCGTGCCCGACGCCCGGTTCCGCTTTCTCGGGCGCTCGCTCCCGCTGCCCGGCTCCGGCCGCGACCTCGGCGACGAGATGCGCGAGCGCCTCGGGCGGCACGCCGCCGCCGTCGAGTTCGTCGACGCCGTGCCCTACGACCAGATCCCGGCGCTCTACGCCGAGGCGGACGTGTGCGCGTTCCCGAGCGTGTGGGAGAACTTCCCCAACGTGTGCCTCGAAGCGATGTCCGCGGCCCGCGCGGTCGTGGCCTCCTCGGCCGGAGGCATGGCCGAGATGGTGACGGACGGCGCGACGGGCCGCCTCGTCCCGCCGACCGACCCGCGCGCGCTCGCCGACGCCCTCGCCGACCTTCTCCTCGACCGCGACGCCCGCATCGCGATGGGACGCGCCGCACGTCAGGCCGTCGCCGCGTTCTCCGCCGAGGCGGTCGCGCCGGTGCAGGAGGCGAGCTATGCCCGCGCCATCGCCCGCGCCGCAGCGCGCGTGCCGCACCAGCGCACGACTCAGCCGGTGCCTGCACGATGACCTCCCGCTTCACCGTCGCCGTCTGCACCCGCAACCGAGCCGACGTCCTCGCGCTGTGCCTGGACGCTCTCGCGGCGTCCATCGACGCCATTCCCGGCCCGTTTGAGAGTCGGCCGTCCGTGCCGGTCGTCGTCGTGGACAACGCCTCGACAGACGACACCCACACCGCGGCCGAGGCGTTTGCAGATCGTCTCGCGCTGCGCGTGATCGCCGAGCCGCGCCTCGGCCTGAGCCACGCCCGCAACGCCGCCCTCGCCGCGTGCGAAACCGAGTTCCTCGTCTACCTCGACGACGACGCCCGGCCGCTCGATGGGTGGGCAACGGCCATCGCGGACGGCGTCGAGCGCCACACGCCCGACGTCTTCGGCGGTCCGTACCGCCCGTTCTACCTCCAGCCGAAGCCGCTCTGGCTCGACGACGCCCTCGGCAGCGCCCACCTCGACCTCACCGAGGGCCGCCTCGACGGCGAGTGCCTCTCGGGCGGCAACATGGGCTGGCGGACGACGCTCCTGCGCGACCTCGGCGGGTTCTCGCCCGACCTGGGGATGGTCGGCGGGCAGCTCCGCCTCGGCGAGGAGACACAGCTCCAGAAGCAAATCTACGCCGAGCGCCCCGAGGCGCGGATCGTGTTCCTGCCCGCGATGGAGATGCTCCACCTCGTCGCCCCGGTCAAGATGCGCGCGCGCTACTGGTGGCGGCGCGCGTGGGACTACGGGTGGCGGCTCGCCGAGATCGCCCCGGACGACCCCATCGCCTCGATGCCCGCGTGGCGCGTGGCGGCCGAGACGCGCCTCGGGCTTCCCCTCGCGCTCCGGCTCGTCGCCCGCGACCGGACGCAGTACCCGACGTGGCGCGCCTTCTCGGTCGCATACGGGAGCCGCGCCGCGATCCTCTGGGGTGCCCTCGCCCGGCGCTGGACGACCCACGTAGCCCCATGAGCCGTCTGCTTCAGCTGGCGCGCCGCGCCGGCCTCGGCCGCGCCGTCCGCGTCCTCTACCATGCGCCCGTCGGGCGCATGCGGGACTCGCTCAAGGCAGGCGGCCCGTTCGAGGAGCGGCGGACCGCCGCGGGCCACCGTGCCATGACGGCGGCAGCACACACGCTCCCGCGCCTCGACGCCGCCGCGGGCACGCCCGATGCCGAGCTCCACATCCTGACCGGCAGCCGGTTCTGGGACCAGACGCTCTTCTTCGCCGCCTCGGTCCAGCTCGCCAGCCCCGGCGTCCGCGTCGTGCCCGTCCTCTACGACGACGGGACGCTCACCGACGCCGACGTCGCGGCCGTCCGCCGCGTCCTGCCCGCGACGCGCGCCGAGCGCTACGCCGACATCGAGGCGCGCCTCGACCGGCACCTCCCCGCCGACCGCTTCCCCACGCTCCGCGCGCGGCGGCTCGTCTACCCGCACCTCCGCAAGCTCACTGACGTGCATGCGGGCCGGCCCGGCTGGAAACTGGTCGCCGACTCGGACATGCTCGTCTTCCGCGAGCCCTGCGCGATGCTGGACTGGATCGCCGCGCCGGACCGCCCGCTCCACATGGTCGACGCCGAGCCGGCGTACGGCTACTCGGACGCGCTCATGGAATTCCTCACCGGGGTACCCATTCCGGCCCTCGTCAACGTCGGCTTCTTCGGGTTCCGCAGCGAGGCCATCGACTGGGACAGACTGGAGCGGTGGGCGCGCACACTGGAGGAGCGTGAGGGCGCGCACTACTTCGAGGAGCAGGCCCTTTCCGCCATGCTCGCCGCGGGGCACGACTGCGCCGTCGCCCCCGCCACGGACTACGTCGTCCGCCCCAGTCTCGCCGAAGGAGAGCGCCCGACGGCCGTGCTGCACCACTACGTCGCGGAGTCCAAGCGGGCGTACTTCCAGCACGCCTGGCGGACTGTCGCCGGACGCGCCCACGCGGCGGACCGGCCATGAGCCCGCTCGTCTCCATCCTGATCCCGGCCTACAACGCCGAGCGTTTCGTCGGAGCCGCCGTCGAGTCGGCCCTGGCGCAGACGTACCCGCACGTCGAGATTGTCGTCGTGGACGACGGATCGACCGATGGCACGCGCGACGCACTCCGGCCGTTCGAGGCGCGAGGCGTGCGCGTGATCGAGCAGGCCAACGCCGGGCAGTGCGCCGCCGCCAACGCCGCCTTCCGCGCCTCCTCCGGCGAGCTCGTCAAGTACTTCGACGCCGACGACCTCCTCGCTCCCGACCACGTCGCCCGGCAGGTGGATCGCCTCGGCCCGCGCCGCGACGCCGTCGCGATGGCCCGGTGGGCGCGCTTCCACGCCGACCCCGCCGAGGCGCGCTTCGACCCGCTCCCGATGTACCGCGACGCCCGGCCCGCCGAATGGCTCGCGACGGAGTGGGCGACGGCCCGGCCCATGATGCAGTGCGCGATGTGGCTCGTCCCCCGCGCCGTTCTGGACCGCGTCGGCCTGTGGGACGAGCGGCTGTCGCTCATCAACGACTTCGAGTTTTTCGCCCGCGTGCTCCTCGGCGCGCGCGAGATCCTGTTCGCGCCCGAGGCGCGTCTGTACTACCGGTCCGGCCTCGACGGGAGCCTGTCGGGACAGCGGAGCCGCCGCGCCGTCGAGTCCGCCTTCCTGTCTCTCTCGCTCGGGACGGACCATCTGCTCGCCGCCGAGGACGGCCCCCGCACGCGACGCGCCGCGGCGGCCGTGCTCCAGGACTTCGTGTTCTCGACGTACCCCGCCCACACCGACCTCACCGCCCGCGCCGCAGCGCGGGTGGCCGCACTCGGCGGGAGCGACCTCGCGCCCGACGGCCCGCCGGGCTTCCAGCGCCTGCGCCGCCTCGTCGGGTGGCGCGCGGCGCGGCGCGTTCAGCATGCCGCCGACCGTCTCCGCCACTCCCCCCCCGCCCGATGATCTCCGTCACCTGGTACCGCCACGGCCACGAGGCCCGCAACGATTACCTCCGCTGGTCCCTCGTGCGCCTCGCCGATGCTGGCCGGATCGCCTACCGTGAGCGCCCGCAGGCCGCCGGCTCCGAGGCGGGGATGTCACCCGGACTTGTCGCCCATGAGCACCGACACACGTCTGTGCTCACCATCGAGGACGGCGCGCGGCGGCGGCTCGTCGCCATCGACAACGAGGACGGCTTCACGCACCTCCAGCCGTTCGTGGACGAGGTGGACGCGTACTTCTGCTGCCCGTTCACGAGCGCCTTCCACCGCGAGCGGCAGTTCCCGGACCCGCTCCCGTGGCAGACCGAGGCGGACGTCGCGGACTACCGCGCGCAGGCCGCACGACTCGTCGAGCGCCACGGCGACCAGTTCCACAAAGTTCGCCCGCTCATCCCGACGCCCACCCAGATGGTCGTCTACGAGAGCTTCACGCCTGCCGAGCGCCGGGGCGTGCTCTGGGCGCACCGCATCCGCAAGGCGTCCGTCTGGAAGGCCGACCGCGAGCTGTGGCGCCACGAGACGGCGGCGTGCGCGGCGCGCTACCGCCAGATGACGGGCTACCGCGCGCTCGGGCTGCGCCACGATGTCGTCTCCCGCGAGTCGCTGTGGGGCTGGCCCGAGAACCGGGTCGCCCTGCACGAGCGGCTCCACGCGCTCGCCGCGTCCGGCCGCGACGTCCACGCCCAGCTCACCGCGCCCGAGCCCGAGGCGCTCGCCGGGCTCTCCGAGGCGAGCCGCGCCCGCCTGCCCGCGCTCACTGCTCCGATGCGCCTCGACGAGCCGTTCGAGACTGCGCTCTGTTCGAGCCGCCTCGCCGTCTTCCCGACGGGCTTCCACTGGGGCTGGCGCGGCATCACGTTCGTCGCCCTCTGCGCGGGCGTCCCCGTCCTCATGGACCGCCCGACGTACGAGCCGTACTTCCCGTGGAGCGAGTTCGACGTGTTCACCAACGAGGGCCGCTGGGAGACCGTAGATGACCTCCTGGACGAGATCGACGAGGCGCGCTGGCTCGCCATCAAGGCGCACACGCAGCGCGTGTTCGACGCCCGCCTCGCGCCCGCCGCCGTCGGGGCGTACCTCCTCGGTCAGTTCTCAGACCTCCTCGCCGCATGACCGCCGCCCGGATCGCGAACCGAGCCGCCTACGCCGTCCGGATGGCCCTCACCGAGCGACGTCTGCCGGGACGCCTGGGCAACGCTCCGGCCGTCCTCGCCCTGCCCTACGCCGCGGCGCGGGTCCGGCAGGCGCTCCGCTCGGACGCCGCGGGCGTCGTCGTGGAGCAGGGCGGGCGGATGCAGGGGCGGTACCTGTACGCGCTCGCGCACGCGCTCGGGCTCTGGCGCGGCCCGGTGCGGGTCGAGTTGCCGCCGGGCATCTCCGGCTTCGCCCGGCTCGCCCCGGAGGGCCGGCTCCTCTACCGTCACCCCGGCATCCGCGCCGTCGCTCCGGGGACGCCCGCACCGGCGGGAGCGCTCCGGGCCGTCGTGTGTACGACGAGCGCCGAGGCCGAGGCAATCGTCGATGCGGCAATCACCGCCAGCCCGACCGACCGACCGACGGTCGCTGTCTGCACGGACCTCAGCCAGCCCGCGCTGCCGGGCTCGCTCTCGCTCCCGTACGGCGTCTATCCAGCAGGACTCCGGGCGCTCGACGCGCCACGCCTCGCGGCACTCCGGGGCACCCGGCGGACGCTGCGCGTGTTCTTTGCCGGCAAGCTCTACGGCTCCGGCCGCGGCGGCCACGACCACGACCTCATCGAGCGCTTCTACGCGATGCCGAGCCGCGAACGCGCCTTGCGCGTCGTCCGCGAGCGCCTCGCGCCCGAGCAGCGCCTCGTCGTGGAGCGGCCGGCGGACCGCGCGGCGCTCTTCGCGCCTGACGCGCCCCCCGAGCGCCGCGTCGTGTGCACGGGCGTCAAGGGCCGGCCCGAGCGGTGGCTGGGCGAACTGGCGCGTGCCGAGTTCTTCCTCGGCCTCCCCGGCAGCCACATGCCGATGTGCCACAACCTCGTCGAGGCCCTCGCCGTCGGGGCCGTCCCGATCCTGTCCTACGCCGACTGGTTCGCCCCCGCCCTCCGCGACGGCGTCGAGTGCCTTCGGTACGACTCCGAGGACACGCTCGTCGCGGCCCTCGAACGGGCACTCGCGATGCCCGACGCGGACGTCGCCCGGATGCGCGCCGCCGCCGCGGCCTACTACGACCGACACCTCGCTCCCGAGGCCGCCGCCGCCCACATGGCCGTGCTCGGGGATCGCCTCCGCGTGCTCTACGTCAACGCCGAGGACGCCGACAACTTCCGCGCGGCACGCCCCGACGCCGTTCTCACGCAGGGCGGCACGTTCCAACTCCCCCACGCCGAAGCCCTCTGATGCGCGCCGGACCGCCCTCGATCGTCCTCGTCTCGTGCTGGATGGGGCCGCTGCCGCCGTACCTGACGCTGTTCCTCGGCAGCTGCCGCGCCAACCCGAGCGTCTCGTTCCTGATCCCGAGCGACCAGCCGGCCCCGCCGAACCTGCCCCCGAACGTCCGCTGGATGCCGCTCACGCTCCCCGCGTACAGCGCGCTCGCGACGGAGCGCCTCGGCGTGCCCGTGGTCGTCCGCTCCGGGTACAAGCTGTGCGACTTCAAGCCGACCTCCGGACACGTCTTCGCGGACGAGATCGGCGACGCCGACTTCTGGGGCTTTTGCGACCTCGACCTGTTTTGGGGCGACCTCCGGGCATTCCTCACAGACGAGTTTCTGGCCGACGGCGACCTGTTCTCGTTCCGCGGGTCGATGTGGGTCTCGGGTGCGCTGACGATTCTGCGGACCCGCTCTCCCGCGACGGCGCTCTACGAGCAGATCCCCGGCTGGCCCGAAATCCTCGCCGACGACCGCATCCGCGGCTTCGACGAGTGCGCCTTTCGCTTCGACGGCGTGACCCGCTCGGTCGCCAGCCTCGTCGCGGCCGGCGAGACGGTGAGCCTGACCGACGTCGCCCGCGAGGCCGATGCCGCCGGGACGCTCCGCCTGCGGATGCCGGACGCGCTCCCCGAGCCGAGCCGCCACTGGGCCCCGTACCAGTTTCGCTGGCACAGGGGCACGCTCACCGACCACGGGGACGGCACCGAGCGGATCGCGTGCCACTTCGTGCGCGCCAAGAGCGAACCCTTCTTCGTCGTCGACCGCTGGGACCCGCTCCCGGCTGAGTTCTACGTCACGCGGACGGGCACGACGACCGTCCCGCCGGCCGCCCGCGGGCGCCGGCTCGTCCACGACGCGGCGCGCCTCGCGCGCGGCCTCCCGAGTGCCGGCCGGTACTACGCCACCCGTGGCCTCCACTGGCTGCGCAGCCGCCGGGGCCGGCAGGCGTAGGCGGCACCGGTCGGATCTTGCGCGGACACCTCTCGCGCCCTGATGGACTCCCTCCCGCCGTTCCCCGGCTTCCGCCCCGAGGCGCTCCAGTTTCTCCGCGACCTCCGGGAGCACAACGACCGCGAGTGGTTCAAGCCCCGCAAGGCGACCTACGACGACGAGCTGCTGTGGCCCGCGCGCTGCCTCGTCGCCGACGTCGCCGGGGAGGCGGCGCGCACCGGCCTCCCGCTCTCCGCGGACCCGGCGAAGGGCATCTTCCGCATCTACCGAGACACGCGCTTCTCGAAGAACAAGGCCCCCTACAAGACGCACGTCGGGCTCGTCTGGGCGCGGCCGGGCCACAAGGGGGGTGACCAGGGGGCGCTGTACGCGCACATCGAGCCGGACGGGTGCTTTCTCGGAGCCGGCTTCTGGGCTCCCGAGCCGGCGCAGCTGCGCCGCTTCCGCGAGCGGATCGCAGGCGACCCCGCGGGCTGGCTCGCCACGGTCGCCGAGGTGGAGGGTGCAGGCCTGGCCCTCGGCGGGCGCGAATCGCTCAAACGGATGCCACGCGGCTACGAGGACCTCGCCAGGTCGGACGTCGCCGAAGCGCTCCGCTGGAAGGGGGCTGTCGCCACCCAGGCCGTCGCCGAGGCGGAGGTGATGCGGCCGGAATTCGCGCACCGGGTCGCCGCGTTCGGCCGCGCCGCGCTCCCGCTGCTGGAGTGGGGCTGGGCCGCCGAGGCCGTCTGATGCTCATCGGCCACCTGCCCGCCGGTTACCTCATCTACGGGCATGTCCTTCGCCGGTGCCGTCCTGCAGAGCGTCGTCGCCTGCTCACAGCCGCCCTGGCTGGCAGCGTCCTACCGGACATCGACCTCCTGTACTTCTACGCGACGGGCGGCCAGGCGCACCACCACTCGTTCGCGACGCACTGGCCGTCCTTCTGGCTCGCCCTGACAGCCGCCGGGCTCCTGGCCGCGGCGCTCCGCAAGAGCCGTCCGGCCGCCCGGTGGGTCGCTGTCGCCGGATCCGCAGCCGTGCTCCACCTCGGGCTTGACAGCATCGCCGGAGCCGTTCGGTGGCTCGCACCGTTCTCAGAGCGGAGCGTCACACTCGTCACCGTCCCGGAAACGCACGCGTCCTGGATCGTAAGCTTCGTGACACACTGGACCTTCGGAGTGGAGGTGGCGCTCCTCGCCGCGGCCGTCGCGGTGTGGGGGTGGAGGTCGACGGCGCACCGGAAGGACCGAAACCCGTAGGTTGCTGCTCCCACCAATCGCCGCTGAGATGCGTTTGCCGGCCGCCGTTTTCGTCACCGTTCTGGCGGCCGTCGCTGGCTGCACCCGCACGCCCGACGCGCCGACGACCGCCGGGCCTGCAGACGGCGCGGTCGAGGTCCGAACCGTCCGCGACGACTCGACGGGAGCCGAGTTGCCCCGCGTCACGCTCGCCGGGCGCCCCGAGATCGAGCGCCTCGTGAACGCCGGCCTGGACTCCCTCTCGGCGTCGCTGACCTGTGGAGCCGACGCCGGCTCGGACACGACCGACTCGTCGTTTGTCACGCGGGCGTCGGTGGCCCACGCCGCGGACGACGTGCTGAGCGTCTCGGTCCACTCGTCCTACTACTGCGGGACGGCCTATCCGACCAACGACGCCAACCTGTCCGTCACCTACGATCTCACGACCGGCGCGTCGGTCCCGTTCGAGGCGCTCTTCCGCGACTACGACGCCGACCGCGCCGCCATCGCGGGCGTGCTCCAGACGACGCTGTTCTCCGCGGCGGGCAGCGGAGACGCCGGGGCGGCCGGCGAGGGTGCGGACGGCTGCCAGGACATGTTCACCGCCGAGGGCGTCGCCGCGATGTCGTTCGCGTACACGCTCACCGGCGAGGGGCTCGCGGTGCAGCCGCAGTTTCCACATGTCATCGAGGCGTGTGCGGTCGAGAGCACGATTCCGTACGGCAGCCTCCGCGCGTACGCCGCAGAGGGCGGCGTCCTCGCGCGCGTCGCCGACGCATCCAGCACCCTCCAGTGATGACGGCTGCCTCCAACGTCCTCGTTGGCCTCGTCGCGGCGCTGCACCTGTACTTCCTCGTGCTGGAGATGGTGCTGTGGGACAAGCCGGCGGGGCGGCGCGCGTTCGGCCTCACGCGCGAGATGGCCGCCGCTACCAAGACACTCGCCGCCAACCAGGGGCTCTACAACGGGTTTCTCGCCGCCGGCCTCGTCTGGAGCCTTCTGCTCGGGGAGGCGGGCGGGTCCGTGGCCGTCTTCTTTCTGTCGTGCGTCGTCGTGGCCGGCGTGTTCGGAGCGGCGACGGTGAGCCGGAAGATCCTCTGGATTCAGGCCCTCCCCGCCGCCGTCGCGCTCGCGGCCGTCCTGCTGAGGTGACTCAAGACGTCCGCCCCGACGGCACGTCCGTCCTCGTCCGGCCTCCCGTCACCGCCACAATGCGTCACATCCTCGCCGTCCTCTTCGTCCTGTCCGCGATCGGGTGCGACTCGTCTGAGTCCAACGAGACCGAGTTCACCCGGCTCGCAGGGACGTACACGCTGACCGCCGACGGAGTCGGGCAGGTTCAGGGCACAGCCCACGGGGCCCGCTTTCCGCCGTCCGGGCGCGCCTTGCACCTCGGATCGGTGCGGGGCGGGACGTTCGTGGACGTCCCGGAGGGCCCCGCATTCTCGATCTCTGTCGAGACGATCGGGCTCACGCCGGGGCGCTACCGCGTCGCCCGGACTGAGGTGGCCGACCCGGTTGAGGGGTGCGGAGGCGCGGCTCAGAGCAGCGAGACCGGCAACGCGTTCGTGACTGTGTACATCGACTCTGACGGACGCTCGTGCGCTGCGACGGTCGTCGGCGGCGAGGTCGTGGTCGTGTCGTCGGCGGAATCCGACGTGCGGATGCGCTACTCGTTCGTTGCCGTTCCAGCTGTCGCGTCGAGCCTTCCCGACACCGTGCGCGCGTCCGGGACGTTCGCGCTCGCCGCGGCCGGCCGGTAGCGCGAGCGCGTGTGTTCAACGCGCGCCCGGAACCCGCCGGGCCGGCAGCCGTGAATCCGCCCGCCTCTCCCACCCCTGATGTCCTCGACGACCGCCAAGGTCCTGCTCATCCTCGCCCTGATCGTGCTCAACGGCGTGTTCGCGATGTCCGAGCTCGCCGTCGTCTCGTCCAAGAAGGCCCGGCTGCGGCGGCGCGCCGAGGAGGGCAGCCGGGGCGCGCGGGCCGCCCTCGCGCTTGCCGAGCACCCGAACCGGTTCCTGGCCACGGTCCAGGTCGGGATCACGCTCGTCGGCATCTTCGCCGGGGCGTACGGCGGGGCGCAGCTCGCAGACCCGCTCGCCGAGGCGCTGCGCCGGGTCGCGGTGCTCGCGTCGGTCGCCGACGGCCACGCAATCGCGCGCGTCGTCGCCTCGATTACGTACCTCTCGCTCGTCAACGGCGAGCTGGTGCCGAAGCAGATCGCGCTCAACAACCCCGAGCGCATCGCCGCGGCCGTCGCGCGCCCGATGACCGCCGTCGCGGTGGCGGCGACGCCCCTCGTGTGGCTCCTCTCGAAGTCGACCGACGGCCTCTTCAGGCTGCTGCGGCTCCGCGCCAAAGACGACACGGCCGAGACCGAGGAGGAGATCGGGTTCCTGCTCCACGAGGGCACCGAGGCCGGCGTGATCCACAGCGAGGAGCAGCGGATCGTAGAGCGCGTGTTCCGCTTCGGCGACCAGGACGTCGGCGGGGTGATGACGCCGCGGCGCTCCGTCGTCTTCCTCGACCTCGACGCGCCGCCGGAGGCGACGCGCGAGAAGTTGCTCGCCGCCCCCCACGTGCGACTCGTGGCGTGCCGGGGCGGGCTGGACCACGTGCTGGGAATCGTGGACGTGCGGGACCTGCTCGGGCGCGCCGTCGCTGGCGAGCCCCTCGACCCCGCCGCGGCGGTCCGGCCGGTCCGGTTCGTGCCCGAGCACTCGCCCGCGCTCCGCGTGCTCGAGCTGTTCCGCGAGTCGGGCGAGAAGGTCGCCGTTGTGATCGACGAATACGGCGGCATGGCCGGTCTCGTCGCCCTCGACGACGTCCTGGAAGCGCTCGTCGGGACGCTCCCCGGGGCAGGCGACATGCCCGGCGGCGGCGTCGTGCGCCGAGAGGACGGCTCGTTCCTCGTCGACGGGCGCGTGCTCATCGAGGACTTCGAGGAGGCCGCTGAAGTCCGCCTCCCGGCCGACGACGACCGCAGCGACTACCGCACCATGGCGGGGTGGGTCGTGAGCCTGTTCGGGCACATCCCCGAGACCGGCGAGCGCGTTGACTCGGGCCGCATCCGCGTCGAGGTGGTCGACATGGACGGTCCCCGCGTCGACGCCCTGCTCGTGACGGTCCGCGACGCCAGCGCACGCTGACCGGTCCAAGACCGCCGCGGGGTGAAGGCGTGGAGCCGACATGGCTCACCCCTGCGCTCTCGCGCCCAGTCGGGCGGAGCGCCAGAACGTCGAAGGCATGGCCCCTTCCGGCGGGAGACGGCACGTCCTCAGGAAGGGCGTCCTACGGGACGACGGCCCGGCCCGCACAGGACCCTGCTCGCCGCGCCGACCGACCTCCGCGCGCCTGCCGGCTCAATGTCGGACTGGCGTTCCACACCGGCGCGCGAGCGTCCGGCCACCTGTCCGCTCGACGCTGCAGAAAGAATCCCGTCGGGTCCGATCAGAACCGCTCGGGTTTGACGCATTGATAGAGGGGCCCCAGGCCCCGACGCCATTGCGCAGCACCCCGCCGGACACGACCGCGCACCGGGATCGCTCCAGGCGCTCCTGCACCCGAACGATTCGGGATGCTCTGCTCCGACATGTTCAAAACCAACGGTTAACCGTCCAGAGATCGGTCCTTCCGACCGGTCGGCCTTCTCCCACCTCATCCCCCGCTGCCATGCGTGCCCTGACTGGCTTACTGACCGGATTCCTCGGTTTCGCCGCGTCCGTTGCACCTGCACGGGGCCAGCAGGCCGTGTTCACCGGGCTCGGCGACCTCGCCGGAGGCACCGTCAGCAGCGAGGCCCGCGCCGTCTCGCCCGACGGCCGCTACGTGGTTGGGTCCAGTGATTCCGGCATCGGCGGGACGACCGCGTTCCGCTGGGACGTACAGGGCGGCGTGATGGAGTTGCTGACGGACCTCCCCGGCGGGCAGTACTTCTGCGTCGCCAACGGGATCTCGCAAACCGGCGTGCCCGTCGGCCGCGGCTCCATCCTGGACGCCTTCCGGGGGGTCTACTGGGCCGCCTCGAACGCGACGGCCCTCCCCACGGTCGGCGGCAGCTCCGCGTCCGCTCTCGGCGTCTCTGCAGACGGCACCACCATCGTGGGGCTCAACGGGGCGAGCGAGGCGATCCGCTGGGTAAACGCGACATCGGCCTCGCTGCTCCCCGACCTCGACGGCGGGGCGAACAACAGCCGCGCCAACGCGGCGTCGGAGAACGGCGGCATCATCGTCGGGCAGGGCACGGGGGCGGCCGGCCGGGTGGCGGTGCGGTGGGTCAACGGCGTGCCGTCGCCGGTCGGGCCGACCGGCGACCTCCCCGGCGGGGCCGTCACGGGCCAGGCCTACGGCGTATCGGCCGACGGCGGCGTGGTCGTTGGCAAGTCGCTCTCGGCCAGCGGCGACGAGGCGTTCCGCTGGACCCTCGCAGGCGATGCGATGACCGGGCTGGGCGACCTCCCCGGCGGCGCGTTCTACAGCGCCGCCTGGGCCGTGTCCGCGGACGGCGGCGTGGTCGTCGGCGAGTCCACGTCGGCCGACGGCACGGTGGCGATGGTCTGGACGGAGGACGGCGGGATGCGCCCGCTCAAGCGCGTCCTCGAAGACGACTTCGGGCTCGACCTCACAGGCTGGACGCTCACGGCCGCGATGGGAATCTCCGCCTCGGGCACGGTCATCGTCGGGCGGGGCGTGAACCCCGCCGGGCAGCCCGAGGCGTGGCGGGCCGGGCTCCCGGACACCACTCTCGTCGTGACGTCGGCCGGCGACGAGCCCGACGCCGACGCCGACGACGACGCGTGCGACGTGGACCTCGACGTGAGCGGCCGGCAATGCACGCTCCGCGCTGTGATCGAGGAGGCCAACCGCCGCCCCGGCCGCGACTCCGTCTCGTTCGCCATCGAGGGAGCCGGCGACCCGGTCGTCGCCCCAGCCGCGGTGCTCCCGACGATCACCGGCCCCGTCGTGCTCGACGCGACGACGCAGGTCGGCGGGACGGTCCACCTGTCGGGCGCGGCGCTCGGCGTCGTGGACGGGCTCGTCGTCGCTGGGGCGGACGAGGTGACGGTCCGCGGCCTCGCCGTGACCGCCTTCGGGCGGTGGGGCCTGCGCTTCGACGGCGGGACGGGACACGTCGTCGAGCGGTCGGCCATCGGGTTCCTCCCGCAGGGCGGTGAGCCGCTGCCGAACACCGCCGGCGGCATCCTCATCGAGAACGGCGCGACGGACGTGACGATCGGCGGCCGAACGGCCGCGGCCGAGAACCGCGTCTATGGCGGCATCCTGGTCCAGGGCGAGGCGACGCAGGGCGTCCGCGTGCTCCGCAACGAGATGGAGGTCGACCCGGCCCGTCTCACCGCCGGGGCGATGCGGGTCCCCCTCGACCTTGCCGACAGCGGCCCGACGTGCGCGCCGTGGGCGGAGGCCGCAGGCGAGGCACCGAACCGCAACATGCCCCCGCCGCGGCTCTTCGCCGTCGCACCCGGCTCCGTCTCGGGGCGGACACGCCCCGGCGCGACGGTCGTCGTATACCGGGCGGGCGGGTCGGGGACCGAGTTCGGGCGCTACTGGGCGCGCCGCGTCCTGCCCGTCGGCGTGGCGACGGCCGACGGCACAGGCGCGTTCACGGTCGCCCTCGACGAGACGCTCCCGGTCGGCACCGTCGTCACGGCGACGGCGAGCGACGACGCCGGAAACACGTCCGAGCTGGCGCAGCTCCGCCGGCCCGCCATCTTCCTTCCTGGCGTGGGCGGGTCGTGGCTGCTCGGGGCCGACCGGACGACGCTCTGGATCCCCACCGCTCTCACCGACGCCGAGGTCAACAACAACCTCGTCCGCCTCGCCATGAACCCGGACGGCACGCAGGCCGAGGCCATCGTCACCGATGGCGTTCTGGAGTCGGTCGCCGGGCAGACGCTCCCGTACGGCCCCGTCATGACCGCCCTCCAGGCGGCCGGCTACCCCGGCGACGAGACCAACACCGCCCGCGCTACCAACGACCTCTGGCGGTTCGCCAACGACTGGCGGCTGAGCGCAGGTGAGCTCGTCGGAGGGCTGCGCACGCTGATCAACGACCTCACCGGCGGCGGCACCGACGTCGCGCGGGCCTGCGAAGTGGACCTCGTGGCCCACTCCAACGGCGGCGTCATCGCGTCGATGTACGTCCGCGGCTCCCCCGCCGAAGCCGCCGACCACGTCCACCGCCTGATCACGTCGGGGACGCCGTACCTCGGGGCCGTCCAGCCGTTCGCGTCTCACACCAAGGGCGACGTGTTCGGGATCGACGAGGCCATCCCCGGCCTCGACCTCGAGTGGGGCCGCATGATCGGGTGGGCGCGCAACCTGCCCGTGGCGTACGGGCTGACGCCGAGCCGGTTCTACTGGGACGCGCTGAACCCCGCGAGCCCGTCGCACAGCCACGGCTACGCGCTCCAGAACCTCTACGGGACTCCGCTGCTCTCGTTCGACGACACGTTCAACTTCGTCACCGGGTTCAAGCTGGACGTCTCCAACCTGCCGTTCGGGCTCCAGCGCAACCCGGGCGTCTGGACCGACCAGCAGACGACCGTGCACCCGGTCGTCGGCGACTGGCGGACGTTCGACGGGCCGCCGCAGGTGTTCCGCC
>JANPJI010000064.1:0-12380 GCA_031425425.1 Rubricoccaceae bacterium | reverse complement strand
CGTGCGGCAGGTTCGGGATCTCCAGCAGCAGCCGCTGCACCTCGGCGTCGGCCGCCCGCTCGTCGGCTTCGAGGGCCTTTACGTCGTCCTTCATCCGGGCGACCGCCTCGCGGCGCGCAGTTGCCTCGTCCTGCTTTCCGGCCTTGAACAGGTCGCCGATCTCGCGCGCGGCGGCGTTCATCTGCTCCTGGAGGGCCTGGAGGGCGGTCACAGCGTCGCGACGGCGCGCGTCGGCCACGAGGAGTGCGTCGACCTCGGAGCCGTCGCCGGTCTTCTTGGCGCGGATGGCCGCGCGGACGCGGTCGGGGTCGGTGCGGAGCAGGTCGAGGTCGATCATCGAGTGGGCGGGAGAGTCCGGCAGGAAAATGTGAGCGCGGGCCGCTCGGGACAGAGAAAACGGCGTCCATCTCGCGTTGAGACGGCCGGGCGGCCGTCGGCTGTGCCCGTACCTTTTCGGCCCACCGTCCCCCAGCCCGATGCCTCCGTTCCTGCGTCCCGGCCGCGCGTTCGCCCTTCTCGCCGTGCTCCTGCTGAGCGGCTGCGGCGTGCGCCCGACAGGGCTCGCCTCGACCCTCCCTGGCTCGACGTGGCTCCTCGACCGCATCGTGGGAGCCGATGGGTCGGTCCGGCGCGGGACCGGCGAGACGGTCGCCTTCGGGGCTGACGGGCGCATCTCGCTGGCGTCGTGCAACCTCTGCGGGGGCGGCTACACAGTGAGTTCGAGCGGCGTGCTCACCCTCGGCGCGGGCCTCGCCTGCACGCGCCGCGGCTGCCCGGACGGCGCGATCGAGCTGGAACGCGACCTGACGGGACCGCTCCAGATGAGCCGCGACGGCGAGTACCTCGTCCTGAGCGCTGCCGGCGGGACGCCCCAGATCCTGCTGCTGCCCGAGACGCCCGTGCAGGAGCCCGCCGCGACCGAGTAGTCCCTGTCTCCCGATTCTATTCCTGCCGTCATCCCCGCGCAGGCGGGGATCCAGGGGCCGAATGGCACATTGCCCACCCTCCTGGATGGGCTGCGCCCGCCTGCGGCTCCCGCGTCCGCGGGGAAGACGGCGGTTTAGGGAGTGCCGGGCGAATCACGAGACAGGTCCTAGCGCGCGCGGGCCGCCTCGGCGAGGCGCTCGCGGACATCGGCGAGGCGCTCGGGGAGCGGACGCGGGCGGTAGCCCAGCTCGCTCTCGGCGCGGAGGATCAGCAGGCCGCTGCGGAGAGGACGCGGCGCGCCGGGGTGCAGCTCGGCCGTCGTGGCGGCCGAGATCAGCCCGCAGTCGAGGCCGAATACGTCGGCCACCTGAAGCGCCACGTCGAGCGGGGTGACGAGTTCGCGGCCGGCGATGTGAAAGAGGCCCGTCTTGCCCTGGAAGACGACGCGGGCCACGCCGTCGGCAAGGTCGTCGTCGCCCGTCGGCGTGCGCCACTGGTCGCTCGCGACACGGACGGGCCGGCCGGCGGTCAGCTCGCGGACGAGCCACCGCACGAGGTCCAGCCGGACGTCTGCACCTTCGGGCGCGCCATACACGAGCGTCGTCCGGACGACGGCCCACGCGGGCGGGCGCACCTGCCGAAGGGCGTTCTCGGCGGCCAGCTTGGTGCGGCCGTACGTCCCCGTCGGGTCCGGCCGGTCGGTCTCCTCGTAGGGACCGGCTGCGCCCGAGAACACGAAGTCCGTCGAGAGCAGCACGAGGCGCGCGCCGTGGCGGCGGCAGGCGGCGGCGAGCGTCGCCGTGGCGTCCACGTTGAGTGCCCAGCAGGCCTCGCGGTCGGCCTCGCACGCCTCGACCTGGGCCGTGCCCGCGCAGTGGACGACCACGGACGGCGCGAAGTCCTGGAACGTCCGCTCGACGGCCGCGGCGTCGCGGACGTCGAGGGCCGTGTAGCCACCCGAGAGGTCGGACGCGGCGTAGGACGCTGCGCGGCCAGTCGCGAGCAGGTCCGCACCGGGCCAGCGCCCGAGCCGCCGCACGACGGCCTGCCCGACGAGCCCGTTGGCTCCCGTGACCAGAACGCGGGGGAGGAACACGTCAGGAGTCGCCTCCGGCAGCCGTGGCCGTCCGGCGGCTCTGGACGGCCGCTCGGAGCGTCGCGGCGATGTCGGCCAGCGAGGCCCCCGGCGTGAACACCTGGTCCACCGTTCCGGCGGCGAGAAGGGCCGCAGCGTCGTCCGGCGGGATCGTCCCGCCGGCGAACAGCAGCACGTCGGTCATCTCGGCCGCGTCGAGGAGCGCGCGGACGCGCGGGAGCACGGTCCCGTGCGCGCCCGAGAGGATCGACACGCCGACGGCGTCGACGTCCTCCTCATCGGCGGCGCGGACGACGGCCTCGGGCGTCTTGCGGAGGCCGGTGTAGACGACCTCCATGCCGGCGTCGCGGAGGGCTGCTGCGACGACCTTCGCGCCACGGTCGTGCCCGTCCAGCCCCACCTTGGCGATGAGAACCCGGATGGGGCGCGTCGTCACGCGGTCGGGCCGCCCGGCGGCCGGCTGGCGGGTCGTCGGGTCGGTCACGGGTAGAACCGGAGTCCGGCGGCAGCCCCCGTGCCGCCCTCGGTGTCTGGCGTCAGCTGGATGCCGGGCGTGAGCTGGCCGAAGAGCTCGAACTCGGGCGCGACGTACCAGCTCAGACCCAGAAGGGCGCTCACGCCGAGGCCGTCGTCCCCGTCGCGCTTCTGGTAGAAGCCGCCCGGCCCGAAGAGGAACCGGATGTCGGCCCCGGCCCCGCGGAGGCGCGTCTCGCGGACGATGTAGTGCGCCTGCACGAAGAGGTTGTCGTCCAGCCCGACGTCCACGGCGACGCCGCCGCGACCACCGCCGAGCTTGACGGTCAGGCCGGTCGGATCCCCTATGAGCCCGCCGATGCCGACCTGTGCGATCGCCGGGGCGGGAGTGAGAACGGCGAGAGTCGCGAGGAGGGCGAACGTGCGCCCGGCGAGAGAGACGGGGGACATGAGTCAGGGGGAAGGGGAGACGACAGAGAGAAGGTCGCGGAGAGAGGGGGCGTCCGAACCGGCCAGGCGACCCGACAGCACGAGCCGCAACTCGCGACGACGCGCCGCCTCGTGGTACCGCGCGTGCTCGGCATCCGTTTCCGGCCTCACGGGCGGGACAGCTGTTGGGCGCTCGTGGTCGTCCACGGCCACGAACGTGTAGAAGGCCGTGTTGCACAGTCGGCGCTCGCCGCCGGTTCGAGGGCTCTCGGCCCACACGGTCAGGCCGACCTCCATCGACGTCGTGAACGCGCGGTTGACGACGGCCTCGATCGCGACGACCTCGCCGAGGCGGATCGCGCCGCGGAAGTCCACCGAGTCCACGCTCGCCGTGACGACCGTCCGGTTCGCGTGGCGCTGCGCCGCGATGGCCGCGCAGACGTCCATCAGGTGCAGCAGCCGGCCGCCCATGAGGTTGCCGAGCGTGTTGGTGTCGTTGGGCAGCACCAGCTCGGCGGTCTGGCAGGCGCTCTGGCTGGGCGTCCTGCCCTGTTCTGGCACGTTTCTGTCTCGGTTCGGCACGGTCGCGGTTCGCCTGTGACGTGGATTGTGACGTGGACCGCCCCGAGCGGTCGTTCCCGCGCGCGGACACGCGCGCTGTGGGGCCGTGCGAGGGGTCGAAGCCTGCCCCAGGCGACCCCATGGCCTCGCTCCTCCGCCTCCGGAATCTACTACGTCACCTTCGCCGACTCCCGGCGGACCCCGGCCCAACGCCGCCTCTCGCTCCACACGACGAACAAGCGGACGGCCGAACGGGCGCTCCGGCGTCTCGCCGACGGGTACGCGGAGGGGGCGTTCGACCCGAGGGTCCATACGCCCGCCGACTACCTCGCCCCCGAGCGGGAGGTGGAGCCGAAGAAGACCGGCCCAGCCCTCGCCCTCTACTTCGACCGGAAGGGGCTCGCCGCCTCGACGGAGCGGAGGTACCGGAGCCGCCTCGGTCGGTTCGTCGCCTCGGTGGGGGAGGGCCGCCCCCTCACGGCCGTCACGCAGGCGGAGGTCCAGGGGTGGATCGACGCCTCCCAGGACCCCCTCACGGCCGAATCAGACCTGATGGCGATCAGGTCGTTCTTCCGGTTCTGCCGTGACGCCGGGTGGACGAAGACTGACCCGGCCGGGCGGGTCGCCAAGCCGAAGGCTCCGCCGCGTCTCCCGCGTGCGGTCGAAGACGACGAACTCGGCGCGCTCCTCGCGGCAATCCGCCCCGGCCGCGCGTGGTGCCGCCCCGTGTTTGAGTTCGCGGCCCTGACGGGTCTGCGATGCTCCGAACTGGCGCGGCTCCAGTGGGAAGACGTGGACTTCGAGAGGCGCCTGCTCCGAATCGAGACGCAGAAGCACGGGCTGGCACAGACGCAGCCGATCAGCCGGACGGCCGCTGCGCTGCTCGACTCGCTGGAGCGGCGGGGACCGTACGTGTTCACGTCTCCGGCCGAGACGAAGGGGGGCGGACGGAACGTGATGGCGTGGGCCGCACAGATTCAACAGATTCAGCGGACGTTCCGGCTAGCGAGGGAAGATGCGGGCGTGCACCGGCGGATCACGCCGCACGGGTTGATGCACCGTTATTGCATCAAACTCGCCGAAACCGGCGCCAACGCCTTCACGATCCAGGCGGCGTCCCGGCATTCGGACGTGCAGACCTCCGCGCGCTACGTCAGCATCTCGAATCAGAAGCTGAGCGCCGAGCTGGACGCCGTGTTCGGTTGAGGCACCCACCGGCCTGTCCCGTTTGAGAGGGCCGGCGGCCCGTCACAGCCCGTCGAGCGGGCTTACCACGCCGCGCACGCCCCGGTCCAGCACGTGCGTGTAGACCTCCGTCGTCCGGACGTCCTTGTGGCACAGGAGCTCCCCGCCCGCCTCGTCGTGGCGGGGACCGTCCAGATGTCGGCGCCGCGCTCCAAGAGGTGCGTCGCGAACGAGTGCCGGGACGGCCTCGTCGTGCGGGGGCTCGCCGGTCGGGACTCCGACGAGGTCCAACTCCGTGGGGGGGCGGATGAGAATCGTGCCCGAGCCCGTAACTCTCTGTCGGCGGAACCCGTTAAAGAATTAGCAGGACGGCGACCCCCGTTCGCGTCCCCGTCCCCCCGTTCCACTCCAGCCGGTGCCCCGATGTCCACCCGATTCTCCTTCCAGGACGCGCTCCTGATCGCCCTCGTCCTCCTCGCCCCGGCCTACACGGCGGGCCGCATCGCCGCCGCGCTCGCCGGCTCCGTCACGCCGGCGACGGAGAGCCCCGTCATGAACGTCGGCGTCCCGGTCGAGGAGGTCGCCCCGCTCCTCGAGCCGGTCGCCTTCGACGCGGCGGCGGACTTCGAGGTCGTCGTCGTGGTGACGGCGCTCCCCGCCTAGCTCCTCCTCCGTCCGGCGGGTTTGCGGTCGGAGCAGGAACGCTGTCCAGCTCGGAGCAGCGAGCGGTCACGGGCGGGGAGACCTCAGTCGAAACGCCGCCAGTCCACGAGCCTCGATTCCTCCCCACGTTCCGCGACCAGCTCGACCACCATCGGTGGCGTCCCGGTGCGCGCGAGCTCCAGCGTCACCGACGTCTCGCTCGACGCCAGCACCCGCAGCACGCGCGTGCTACGGAGCTCACCGGCGAGCCGCCGGAAGTTCGGAAGCCGCTGTTCTGCCGGACGCGTGGCGAGTTCCGCCTCGGAGAAGTTGGCGCGCAGGAATGCCAGGATGCTCGCGTCGCTCCCGTCCTGCATCGCCCTCACGAAGGCCGCTGCGCGCCGGCCGATCGGGGTATCGGGGACACTCGCCCCCTGCCCGCTCGCGGCGGAGGACGACGGCGACGTCGGCCCCGCCACCGGCTCCGGTAGAGCTGGAGGGGGCGACGGACGCGTCGATGTCGCCGGTGCGCGGCCCGCCAGCACGCTGTCGATCCATCCGGCGTGCGAGTCGACCCGCGTGAACACGTCGACTGCGCCGTACGAACCGGGCCCCAGCTCGCCGTCGTAGCCCGCCGAGCTGACGCCGACGACGCGCCATGCCCCCCCCTCCGAGAGGAGCAGGGGGCCGCCGCTGTCGCCCGCACCGGGAGCCCCTTCGAGCGGCGACCCCTCGGCACCCGGTGTGAAGCTGATGAACACCGCGCTCGCCGTCACGCTGTCGATCCGGCTCGTCGCCGCGCGACGCAGGCCGTCCTCAAGACGCACCCGCGAGTCCCCGGTCCCCGTCGCGCCGTGACCGACGAGCGTCGCGACCCTCGAGGGGGCCGGGCGGGCCCGGGCGACGGGGATGGGGGTCACCCCCGCCACAGGGGTCGCGAGGCGGACGAGCGCGATGTCGTGCGGCCCCATCTCCGTCCACGAGGGGTGCACGTGCACCCGGTCGACGGCGTAGCTCCGGCCGTTCACCGTCACGGCGGGCTGCGGTGATCGCCGGACTGCGGCCGCCGCCACGTGCGCTGCGGTGAGCACCCACTGCGGTGCGATGAGCGTGGCGTCACCGAGCCGTCCGATGTGCCCGACGGCCGAGAAGCGTCGCCCGTAGGCGACGTACGCGGTGTCGGCGACGTCGTGGCGGCGGACGATGTGGTGTGTCTCTGACGCCGGCGTGGGCCCGCACGCCAGGGAGACCAGTAGAGCGGTGAGAGTGAGCATCGTCGTGATCTACAGCCAGAGAAGACCCGGGTGATCGTGGCCCGTGACCGAACGCGCACCCGGTTGAAATCCGACCCCGCCGGGGCCCTCCCCCGTCAGCGGAGGACCTGGACCGAGGCCAGACGGTGAGGGGCCGTCGGCTCCGTCTCCAGGACCACTGTGACCTCGCCGGCCTCCGTCGCCACCCGGAGCGAGAGCCTCGTCGGCGAGTTCTCGTTGACGCCGACTGGCATGAGCGCCCCGAGCGTCCCCGACATCTCCCGGTACCGCGCCACGCGGGCCTCCATCGGGCGGTCCACCGGGGCCATCTCGTCTTGGAAGAACGCCCGCATCCCCTCGGGGTCGCCCGCGTTGAACCGCGCGAAGTAGGCGGCGGCGGCCCGGCCCGCCGGTGTGTCCGGCAGGGCGACCGCAACGACGGGCCCGGTCCGGTCCCCACCGGGCCGGAGGCCCCGGGCCGGGGCGTCGTCCGTGTCGACCTCGATGGCCGGCCCGCCCGGCCCGCCGACCCCGAGGGCCCCGAGGAGCCGCCGGTGGACGTCGGGGGCCGGGGCTGCCGTCGAGGTCGACGCGAGGACGACGACGTACCCCTCGTGCGGCTCCTCGTTGTAGAGGAAGTAGGTCACGAGGTCCGAGCCGGCGAGCACCTTCGGGGTGCCCGGGACGAACGGGTCGTAGAGGTCCCGGACGGCCGCCCCGACGAGCCGGCCGTCCTCGGCGAGGGCCCGGTAAAACCGGTACATGTCCGGGACCGTCGAGAGGAGCCCCCCGGCGCCCCGGAGGTGCCAGAAGTGCCCGTCGGGGAGGTGGGCCCGCTCGAGCATGGTCGGCTGGGGCTCGTCGCCCCGGTACCCCCGGGCGAGCCGGTCGGGCGCGTAGCCCGGGAGGAGGTAACCCGTGTCGCTAAGCCCGAGCGGCCCGGTGATGTGGTCGCGGATGTACGCCTCGTACGGCTCCCCCGAGGCGGCCTCGACGACGGCCGCGAGGGCCGTGTAGCCCGCGTTCGAGTAGAACCGCTCGGCCCCCGGGGCGGACCGGAGCGGGGTCGCCATGAGCCGGGCGACCGCCGAGTCCCGGCCGACCGGCTCGAAGTCGGCGCCGAGGTTGCCGATGAGCCCGGACCGGTGGGTCAGCAGGTGCCAGACCGTGATGGCCCGCTTGTCGTCCGGGATGCCCGGGAGGAACCGGGAGACGGGGTCGTCGGGGCGGACCCGCCCCTGCTCGACGAGCTGGAGGACGGCGAGGGCCGTGAGGTCCTTCGTGTTCGAGCCGATCTGGACGACGGTCGCCGGCGTCATCGGGGCCCGCGTGGCCCGGTCGGCCAGCCCGTACCCCTTCTGGAGGATGACCTCGCCGTGGTGGGCGACGAGGGCGACGCCCGAGAACCCCTCGGCCTCAGCGGCCCGGAGTACGGAGTCGGCGGCGGCCCCCTCCGGGCCCCGGACGACGACGGCGGAGGGGTCGGGGAGGCCCGGGGCCGGCTGGGCGCGGGCGGGCCCGACGGCCGTGACGGCGGACAGGAGGGCGATGGCGCGGAGGAGCAAGGTCGTGCGCATTGGGGGGATAGGGCCTGGACGCCCGTTGGGTCTGGGCCACAACCGGCGTCGTCGGGCTCCCATTGTGTCGTTGTGCTAATTCTTTAGCGCCGACTCCCCGTCCCACTCGCTCCCGCTCCGATCAGGCCCACGCCCATCACCTCGCGACGACACGGAGCGTCTCCGCCTGCCCTCCGATGAGGGCGCGGACGACGTACACGCCCGGAGCGAGCCCCGAGCCGTCGATGACGAACCGGCGCTCTGACCTCCCCCCGGAAAACGGGCCCAGTCAAAAGTAGAGGATCGGACGGTTCGGAGTGCCCTCCTCCCAACCCCCGATCGCCATGAGGAAGTCCAAGATCACCGAGTCCCAGATCGTCTTCGCCCTCCGCCAGGCCGACACCGGCGTCACCGTCGCCGAGGTCTGTCGCAAGATGGGGGTCAGCGAGGCCACCTACTACAACTGGAAGAGGAAGTATGGCGGGCTGGGCACGTCGGAGCTGCGCCGCCTGCGCGAGCTCGAGGCGGAGAATCAGCAGCTCAAAAAGCTGGCCGCCGACCTGTCGCTGGACAAGCACATGCTGCAGGAGGTGATCCAAAAAATGCTCTGAAGCCGGCCAAGCGGCGTGAGCTTGCCCGGTACCTGATCGACCACTTCCGCGTCTCGACGCGGCGTGCGAGCGCCGTGGTGCAGCTGTCGCGCTCCACCCTGCGATACCGGCCCCGTCCCTCGGTCAACGAGGCGGTCTCGGCCCGCATCCGGGAGATCGCCGCCACGCGCATCCGGTACGGGTACTGGCGCATCTACGTGCTCCTGCAGCGCGAGGGGTGGCGGGTCAACCACAAGCGCGTTCACCGGCTCTACGTGCTCGCAGGGCTCACTCTGCGCAGCAAGCGGCCTCGTCGTAACCGGGCCGGAGCCCACCGTACCGAGCGGGTCGTGGCGTCTCGCCCGAATCAGTCCTGGAGCATGCCGGGGCCGCTCCCGGCCCGTTTCGTCTCCGACGCCCTCTTCGATGGCCGCCGGTTCAGAGCCTTAACGATCGTCGATAATTTTAGCCGGCACTGCCTGGCGATCCACGCCGACGCGTCGATTCGGGGCAGCGATGTCGTCGACGTCGTGACCCGGATCTGTGCTGCGCGAGGGCAGGCCCCGGAGCGCATCCAGGTCGACAACGGGAGCGAGTTCATCAGCCAGGCTCTTGATCGCTGGGCGTACGACCACGGCGTCACGCTGGACTTCTCCCGCCCGGGAAAACCGACGGACAACGCCTACATTGAATCCTTCAACCCGCCCGCCTCGGCGGGGCGGGAGCCTCCGCGACGAGTGCCCGAACGTGCACTGGTTCTTGTCGCTCGACGACGCCCGTACGAAGATCGAAGCCTGGCGGAGGGAGTACAACGGCTACCGACCGCACCGGTCGTTGGCTGACCTTTCGCCAGACGAGTTTGCCGAGAACCACGATGCCGAAGCGGCCGATCCTCTACTTCTGACCGGGTGAACCGCAGGGGGGAGGTCAGAGCCTTGAACCCACGAAGGGGCTACGCGCCGCGGAGCCCGAGGCGCACGTCCGCAGGTTCAGATGGCCGGTCCGCCGGCCGATACCCGGTCGGCCCATTTCGGACCCCGCCGGATGTCGTCGCTCCACACGGACCACCTCGTCGGAACCCTGGAAGCGAGCATCGCCGCCGCCCATCAGGGCCTGTACCAGGTCGGCCGGGGCACGCCGCGCGAGGCCGGCCTGTCGCTCCACCTCGCCGCGTTCGCCGCCGTCTGCCTCGGGATCCGGCAGGCCTACGAGGCCGAACAGGACCTCGCCGACCTGCACCCGCGCCTTGAGAAGGCGCTCCGGCACCTCGGCTCGGCGTGGGACGAGCGGCCCGTCGAGCGGCCGCGCCGCTCGCTACTGGCGTCGCTGCTTTCCCTCGGCAGCCCCGACCCGGACGGGCCGCGGGGCACCGTTCGGGACTCGGTCTCGCTCTTCATCGCCGTTCCGGACCTCGGCGTGGCCGAACCTGGCGACCGTGGCGACTACCTCGTCGGTTGCTACAACCGCTACGTCGACGCCGTGTACGTCTACTGCTGCGACCGGCGCGGGGCGAACACGTGGGACGACCACGGCCGCCCGTTCGCCCTCGAACGAGCCCTCTTCGCCGACATCGGCGTCGCGCCGCCTCCACTCGACGAGGAGGCCGGACCTGGCCTGTTCGCGATCCTCCTCCGGGCCGAATCGGACGTAGCCCGCGGGGCTCCGAACGCAACCTGAACGCGCCTAGGTCTTCTGGGGCTGCTTGCGGGCGGCGGGGAAGAGGACGTTGTTCAGGATCAGCCGGTACCCCGGCGAGTTGCGGAACAGCGCGAGGTCGGTGGGCGGGTCGCCGACGAAGTGCTGGTAGTCCTCGGGGTCGTGGCCGCCGTAGAACGCGAAGAAGCCCTGCCCGGCCGGTCCGTAGAGGTACCGGACGGACCCCGTCGTCGGGCTCTGCGCCAGCACGACGACGCCGGGCTTGACGGACGAGGCGCGGAACGCCGTCGTCTGGCCCATGAACCCGCGCACCGACGCCACGTGGTTCTGCGTGAGCATGGACGGGACGGGGTCGTAGCGGGCCGAGAAGTCGAACAGCGTGAAATAGTCCGTGAGCTCGTTGCGGAGGGCCGGCGGCGGCGGCGCGTCGATGTCGCCGTGCGAGTACTCGTAGGCGTTCACGTTGGGCGCGAAGTCCTGGAAGGCGAGCGTCTGCGAGAAGTCCATCCGCGCGAGGTAGTTCGGGTCGAGGGGCGTGCCGTCGATCTCGGGCGGGGTGATGTCCGTGCCCGCTGCAGCGAGGGCGTAGTCGAACGTGTCGGCCCCGGCGCACATGGCGAAGAGGAACCCGCCGCCCTCGACGTAGGCGCGGATCGTCCGGGCGACGGCCAGCTTGAGCTGGGGGACGGTGGCGAAGCCGTGGGTGCGGGCCGCCGCCTCGGCGGTCGCCTGCTGCTCCTGGTACCACGCCTGCCCGCGGTACTGTCCGAAGAACTTGCCGTACTGGCCCGTAAAGTCCTCGTGGTGCAGGTGGACCCAGTCGAACTCGGCGAGGCGCCCCGCGAGGATGTCGTCGTCGTAGATCTGCTCGTACGGGACCTCGGCATAGGTCAGCGCGAGGAGCACGGCGTCGTCCCACGGCAGCGTCTGCGTCGGCGCGTAGACGGCGATGCGCGGCACGCGCTCCAGGCGGACGGCCGCGGTGTTCTCGGGCGAGCCCTCGGCCTGCTGGACGAGCGCCGGCCCGTCGGCCGACTCGAACGAGACGCCGCGGATGCGCAGCTCGTCGGCGAACGTCGCGTCGGCCGGGCCGACGAACGCGCCTCCGCGGACGTTCAGCAGCCAGTCCACCTGCATCCCCTGCTGGAGCGCCCAGTAGACGGCCCCGTAGGCCTTGAGGTGGTCCGCCTGCGCCTCGTCCATCGGGATCAGCACGGACTGCGCCGACGCCGGGGCGGACGCACACAGCAGGATCAGCGCAATCAGTCGCATCGTTTTGATTTCGTAGTAGGGGCACACTGCGGTGTGCCCTCGCCACGGTTCAGGTCACGCGCCCGTTCGGGCCGCGCACCGGTTCAGACAGGTTCCGTCACGACGGTGCCCGGAGCGCGCGGAGCCGTTCCCGTGCGTCGGGCGCGAAGAGCGAGCCGGGGTAGCGTTCGAGGAGCAGGCCGAGCCGCCGCGCCGCCTCGGGGCGGTTCGCGAGGTCCCGTTCGGCGATGTCGGCCTGGAAGACGAGCGCGCGGTCGCAGAAGAACGACAGCGGAACGTCGGTCGCGAGCCGGTCCAGCGTCGCCGTGGCTTCGGCGGGGCGGCCGAGGCGGCGCTGCGCCTGGGCGCTGAGAAAGAGGATCTCGTCCGCGAGCGGATGCCCCGGAAGCGCATCGCGGAGGCTGTCGAGTGCGGCGAGGGCGTCGGCGTCGCGGCCCTGGCGGACGAGCAGGGCCGCAGCGGCGTACGACTTGAGCGCCGAGTTGGTCGTGTCCGCGCCCGAGACGTCGCCGGAGTTCTCGTTGAGCGTCACGCGGAGCGCGATGGCGTCGTTGGTCGCGTCGGCCGCCGTGTTCTCGTCGATGGCCTCGACACGGGCGAGGGCGGAGAAGACGTAGCCCTCGTAGAAGTCGACGAGGGCGAGCTCGAAGCGGGCCTGCTCGGCGAGCGGGCCGGTGCCGAGCGACTCGTCGACCGTCTGGAACCGCTCGCGGGCCGCGTCGAGATCCCCGCGGCGGAC